>JAPULF010000288.1 GCA_027295245.1 Planctomycetota bacterium | reverse complement strand
CCTCGCGACCGCTTCCGGGGCGTGATGTACGTTTACCGGATGGATGTGCTTGCCGGATGAAGTGTCTTGTGGACGAAGCGCAAATCGAGTCACATGCCAGACAGGCAGGGTGCCTCGCGCTCGCGTTCATCCCGCGTTTGCAAAAACCCCGGACGTTTCAATCTCTCGTGAGCGGCATGACGCAACGCTCCGCGCAATCACGGTTCGCCCGGCTCGTCAACGGCAGCGACGACCGTGTCCGCCGCGTGATCGATGCGAGCGATCTGCGGGAGCACCCGATAGAAAAACGCATCGTTGACCGATCGGTAAGGAGCGTCGCCGGCGATCATCTGCCGCACGTCATGCAACATCCGAGCGAGACGATTCAATTCCCTGACCCGCCAGGCCGGCGTCGGTTCCGATTCATAAAGCCATGCGCCTGCAACGAGCACGAACCGGGCCCGATACAGCGGAAGGTTGTCCCCTTCCTGAAGCGTGACCATCGCTTCGTCATTGTCAATGCGTTCGCTGATGATTCTCACGTCCGCCGAAAACGGGCCTAGATTGTTCTCCAGGACGGAGAGGTTCCAATGCCCCGGCAGGGCCCCGTGAAACCGTTTCTCGGCGGCCATGTGTAGCACTTCGTTTGCATCCAGCACGCCGTCAATCGCCAGCAGCGCGGCGATCGTCGCATCGCGCCGGTCCGCAACGACCAGATTCGCGATCCTTGAATACGATCGTTCCTGATGAAGGGATTGCAGCAGGTCCGCCGCGTCGCTCGGCGTTTGGGTCGGCAACATTTGCGCCGCCCTCGGCGACGCATCGACCCGCCCGGAACCATCCGCGGACAAATCGGCCGCATCCTGACCTCCTCGTGACGCGGATTCTCCGGAACAACCCGAAAGAACCAGCATCGCCGCGTAGAGGCCCGGCCTGAGCACGGTTGTGCGGTGGGTTCGCATTCTCTGATTATCGGGACGGGCATTGTCGGCGGGCGAGAAAATCGCACATCGTCCCCGCGTTCACCGGGCGGAATCAGGCGAACTTCATTGGTTGCGGTCGGCCAACCGCGTCCCTACAGTACGAATCTTCCATGCGCCGCCCCCGCTACCACCGATTGCCAACCACTCGAACGAGGCCCGATCGTAACAGGTCCGCCGTCTATTCATGCGCGCAGTTCGCGTGCCGGACCGCGGTGATCGCGCTTTTCCTTGCGGGTTGTGCCAGGGATCGCCCCTTGGACGTCCATCTTGCCGACACCGTCAACCGGCCGAACCGTTCGGTCGTCCTGTTCTTCGTCGACGGAATCGGAAAAGACCGGTTCGACGAGGCCCTGGCGGCGGGCGAGCTACCAAACATACGCAAGCACCTGCACGACCGCGGCGTCCGAATCGATGATGCGGTCGCAGTCATTCCTTCGATCACCTACGCGAACGCAGTCACGTTGATCACGGGTCGCCACCCTGGACGCCACGCGATCATCTCCAACAAGTGGTACGATCCGAAAAGAAAGCGCTACAAAAACTACTGTCTGATCAATACGTACCGCGACGTAGACCGGGACTATCCCTCGACACCCACCATCCACGAAATCCTCGCCGATCGGGTAACCGTCAGTCTGCAGGCCGCTCAACGAAGAGGCGCCACGCATACCATCGACAACTGGGTCACCAGCGGAATCAATTGGTTCTTCGGGAATTACACGGGGGTCGATTGTCTCGTAGCGCAGGACTTCGAACTCATCGCTCGCCGGGCACCGCGATGGGGAACGTGGCCGGAATTCATCCTCGCCTATTTTCCGGGGGTCGACCAAGTCGGTCATCGACACGGACCGAAATCCGACGCGTATCGCCGGGCAATCGTCAACGTCGATCTCCAAATCGGCCGGGTGATACAAGCGTTGCGAGACGCGGGTATGTACGATCGGACCTACCTCTGTTTCGCCAGCGACCATGGGATGGTCGAAACCAGCCGACACTTCGATTTCTCAGCCTTCCTGCGGGAGCAGTGCAACGGCCGAGTTTGGAGCAACGACGTCTGCAATGACGATGCGTCCGCGCGACGAATGCTGCGGAATCATGACTTTGCCCTCGCGGTAAGCGGCTCGCGATGGGCCGCCGTGTATGCCCTGGAAAAACCGGGGTCGCCGGGCCCATTGGCCCCCATGATGGCTGCGCTCCATTCCCAAGTCGCGACATCGTCCAAGCAGTCACGCCCGTCATCGGAAGCCCTCCAGAGCCGCTTCCCGAGATGGGTCCGAGACGCGATGCACCATTCGGCGGTTGAACTCATGGCATGCAGTCCCCAACCCGGCGAGGTTCACCTGTTTCGCGGCGATCGTCACGCAATCGTCACACGAACGGCGTCTCATCCGTACGGATACGCCTTGACACAGCGACCCGGGTCCGAAGTCGTCATCCCCGATCCGACCCAGGCTGCGGGGCCCGAATTGTCCCAATCCGACGATCGGTTTTGGTTACGGGCCTCGAGCGATCATCGATATCCCGATCTCATCCCCCAAATCATGACAATGTTCGAGACCCCCAGGGCGGGAGACCTGGTTTTCTTCGCCGCCGAAGGCTGGGACTTCGGCTCCGGCAATTCACGTGGCGGCCACGGATCCATACTACGGGGTGACCTGCGCGTTCCGTTGCTCTTCAGCGGACCCGGTCTCCCCCACGGCGCGCGGATCGATGTCGCGCGGCTCACCGACGTGATGCCGACCATGCTCGGATTTCTCGACGCCGCTGCCAACATGCACGGCAAGCCGGTGCCATTGGATGGTGTGGACTTGCTTGCAGAGTTTCGAACGGATGGGCGTGCGCTTGAAGTCGCAAAAAACGCGGTCCGAGTCGGCTCATGACCGCAGACCCCGCCGGGGTCCTCCGCGGGATCCGATGCAGCGCGCTCCATGATCTGGATTCAGCGATGCCGCCGTCAGGGAATCAAGAACGCATCGGTCAACGACCGCGGTCGTTCCAGCCCGGTGTAGTCGCCCTTGACGTCCGCCACGCGATAGATGTCGTCATTATCGATGCCCACGCGCGGAGTCTTCGTCCAGATGACGCTGACATTGACGCGAAGCACATTCTGGCCGCCGGGCCGGCCGTGACTCAGCGAATTGGCCGCCGATTCCAAAGTACC
>JAPULF010000287.1 GCA_027295245.1 Planctomycetota bacterium | reverse complement strand
ATCAGGGAACAGGCGCCTCGCGGATCGCTGTTCTCGGTGACGTGAGACCCGTTTGGTTCGGAGCCGGTCCCCTCTTGCCACAGACCCCTAGGGCAACTGCAGGGCCAAGATGTTCTTGCGGTCTCTCAGGAACAGTTGTTTCTCGATCAGCGTCGGTGGGGTCCAGGCGGGGTCGTTCAAGAGGGATTGTTGGGCATGGACCGTGAGGCCCTGCGGGGTGGCGGTGACTAGGGCGAGGTTGCCGGTTTCTTCCAGAACAAGGAGTTGATTGCCGGCGCGTAGCAATGCGGATTCGGAGAAGTCTCGACGGCGCCAGGCGATTTCGCCGGTTCGGATGTCGAAGGCGGTGAAGAACGCCGGGCCGAAATCACCCGTCGTTGCGTAGATGTGTTGGCCGATGCGGACGGCGTTGCGATGACTGATTCGTAGTTTGCCGGATTGCCAGCGCCGGCGGACGATCGTTCTCGCTCCGTCGTCGGCCAGCTCGAGGAGGCGGCCTCCGGCGTCGCCTTCGGACGTTACGAAGAGCAGATTGTCCGGACACCAGAGCGGATTGACTATGTTGTTGCGCCACTGGTTTTCGTGTTCGTGCTCCCACAGCAAATCGCCGCCGTCGGGGTCGAGCCCGAGGATGTGACGGGACATGAAGCAGACGAGTTGCGACCTGCCCTCGACGTCGATCAGGAGCGGGGAGGCGTAGCTGTTTTCATAGTCGTGGCGTTTCCAGACCGGGCGGCCGGTCGCCTGGTCGAGGGCGACGATGCTTGCGCCCTTTCCACCGACGAAGACCACCACGGCGCCGTTGATTGCCATCGGGCTGCAGGCGTAGCCCCATCTGCGGACGGAGCCGTCGTATTCGTCGAGGAGATCGACGGCCCAGATCGGTTGGCCGGTCGTTGTGCGGAGGCAATTCATCGTTCCGTTGAAGCCGACGGTGTAGATTCGGTCGCCGACGATCAGGGGCGTGGAGCGCGGGCCGAGACCGTAGCGCGAGGGATAGGTGTCGGCGTCGATGGCGGCGGGGTATCTGTGGGTCCAGATCGTCTCGCCGGTGTCGGGATCGAGTGCGATGACGATCTCGTCGTCGCTTTCGCGGACCATGGTGTAGAGCCGGGCGTGGTCGGCGACGATTCCGGAGTAGCCTTCGCCGAGGGGGCGTTGCCAGAGGCGCGGCGGGCCGTCGTCGGGCCAGGTGGTCGCCAGGTCGATAGTCTCGGTTGTGAAGTCGCGGTTGGGCCCGCCGAACTGCGGCCAGGGCGCGGATCGCGGCTCGGTGTGCTTCGGAATGTTGCGAACGGGGGACAGGGCGGACCGGTAGAGCAAAACGCTCGTAGCCAGGCAGATTGCCGCCGCCGCAAGGGCGACACATTTCGTCTTTTGGCTGGGCATCGTTCATTCTATGTCCTCAACGGGTCGTGGCGTCGGGGTCGGATGGCGGCTATACTGCCGAGTTCGGCAGGCTCGCCGAGAATCGGGTGGGCACACGATTCGTTGTTTGAAACTGCGACCGCGGTCGGGCGTGCCGATGTCGGCAAGCGTGCCGGGCGGCGCCGGCGAGATTCGGCGGGCCGGATATGTAGATTGCGATTGGTGAAGACGGCATCCTCACGCGCTGCCGTTCATTGGGCGCGGCAAAGTAAGGAGAGATTGACGATGGCGCGAACTTGTACATTGAAGGGAAATCCGCAGAACCTGGACGGACCGGCCTTGAACGTCGGGGATACGGCACCGTCGTTCACGTTACAGGCCAATGACATGTCGGACGTGACGCTTTCCGGCACGACCGGCCGGGTGCGAGTGTTGTGCGCCGTGCCCTCGCTGGACACGCCGGTTTGCGATACCGAGGCCCGGCGGTTCAACGAAGAGGCCGCGAAGATTTCGGATGTGGACGTCCTGGCGGTCTCGATGGATCTGCCGTTCGCCCAGAAGCGTTGGTGCGCGGCTGCGGGGATCGAACGGGTGAAGTGCCTTTCCGACCACCGGGCGGCGGCATTCGGGAAGGACTACGGCGTGCTCGTGAAGGGCGGTCCGTTGGACCGGTGCCTGTCGCGGGCGGTTTTCGTGGTGGACAAGAACGACAAGCTGGCACACGTCGAGTATGTTCCGGAGATCGCCGACGAGCCGGACTACGACGCGGCGCTGGCGGCGGCGAAGCGGGCGGCATCGGCGTAGGCGGCCTTCGCGCCGGATGAGATGAGAGAACAGTCATGAAAGCCCCAGGGCAGGCTTGCCTGGGGCTTTGGTTTATGGAGCGGGTTTTGGGAACCATTGGCCGGATTAATCCGAGGGTGAACTTTCTTGTCGCGTGAGAAAATCAGAAACCTGGCGATCATCGCTCACGTTGACCACGGTAAGACCACGCTGGTCGACTGCCTGCTGCGGGAGTCGGGGACCATACGTGAAGGCTCGGTAAAGCGCGATTTGATCATGGACAGTAACCCGCAGGAGCGCGAGCGGGGGATTACGATCTTTGCGAAGAACTGCTCCGTCGAATGGAACGGGTACAAGATCAATCTGATCGACACGCCGGGGCACGCCGATTTTGGGGGTGAGGTCGAGCGGGTGCTGAAGATGGCGGATGCGGGACTCCTGGTGGTGGACGCGTTCGAGGGGCCGATGCCGCAGACGCGATTCGTGTTGCAGAAGGCGTTCGAGTTCAAGCTGAAACTGATCGTGGTGATCAACAAGATCGACCGGCCGGATGCCCGGGTCGGGGAAGTGCTGGACGAGATTTACGATCTGTTCATCGACCTTGGGGCGAACGAGTCCGCATTGGAGTTTCCGATCTTGTATTCCAGCGCGAAGAACGGATATGCGCGGCGGTCCCTTGATGATACCAACATGGACGTGAAGCCGCTGTTCGAGGAGGTCGTGCGGTTTGTACCTGCGCCGGCCGGGTCCGAGGACGGGCCGGTCCAGATGTTGGTGGCGGCGCTGGATTACAGCGACTACGTTGGACGGATCGGGATCGGGCGTATTTTTCAGGGGTCGCTGCACGAGGGGCAGCGGGTGATGCGGGTGTCGCGGGACGGACATCGGTACGAAGAGACAGTGGACATGTTGTATTCATACGTCGGACTCGGCCGCACTCGGACGGCCCACGTGGGAACCGGGGACATCGTGGCGATTGCGGGGATTCCGGAGATCGGGATCGGCGATACGGTGACCGACCCGGACGATCCACACCCGTTGCCGATCATCGCGGTGGACGAGCCGACCTTGACGATGGTCTTCTGCGTGAACGACTCGCCGTTTGCGGGTCGCGAGGGGAAGTTTCTGACGACGCGTCACGTGCGGGACCGGTTGATGAAGGAACTGCACTCGAACGTGGCCCTTCGCGTGGAGGAGATGACGCAGAAGGACTCGTTCCGGGTGTCGGGGCGGGGGTTGTTGCACCTGGGTGTGTTGATCGAGACGATGCGACGGGAGGGGTTCGAGTTGGCGGTGGGCAAGCCGAAGGTGATCTATCGCGAATTGGGCGGGAAGAAGACGGAGCCGGTGGAGTACCTGGTGGTGGACGTGCCGGCGTCGGCGACGGGTGCGGTGATCGAGTTGGTGGGCGGTCGCCGGGGCGAGATGGTGAAGATGGACACGAAGGACAACATGTGCCACATGGAATTCACCATCCCGGCGCGCGGGCTGATTGGTCTCCGGACGCGAATGCTGAACGCGACGCGCGGCGAGGCGGTCATGCATCACAGCTTTTACGAGTACGAGCACCTGCGCGGGTCGATCGCGGGTCGAAACGCGGGCGTGATGGTGGCGACGGAGCCGGGACGGGTCACGGCGTATGCGTTGCAGTCGTTTTCGGACCGGGGGACGATGTTTGTTTCGCCCGGAGCCGAGGTGTATGTCGGCCAGGTGGTGGGCGAGCACTGCAAGGACGACGACATCGATGTGAATGTCTGTCGCACGAAGAAGATGACGAACATCCGGGCGGCCTTTGCGGATAAGACGGTGGTTTTGAAAGCGGCGCGGGAGTTGTCGTTGGAGGCGATGTTGGAATACATCGCGGAAGACGAGCTGGTGGAAATCTCGCCCGGGAGTTGCCGGATTCGGAAGCGGATCTTGGATTCGAACAAACGGAAACGGGCGACCCGGGCGGCGATGAAGACGGCCCAGGTGTGAGGTCCTGACGTGCTCTCCAATGAGGAGATCATCTCGGCGGTTCGCAGATCGGATCAGGCGATGTGCGAGCAAATCGCCACCTGGGAGCCGTTGGAATACGGTGTGGCATTCTGTTGCCCGGAAATGCCGTCGTTCGCGGGCGCGAATCAACTGCGGGACGTGTGGCTTGCGGACATGGATGGCGAGACGGCCTTTTCGCGGGCGGAAGCCTATTACGCGGAGCGGGCGTTGATCTGCCATCGTTGGACGCCGGCGTCGGGGCAGGCGGCCGATCCGGTCGACGCGCTGCTGACCGGCAAGGGGTGGCGGCGGGTCGACACTCTCGCAATGGGCATGAAGGACTGGGACGCGGCCGTGGCCACGGACGATGACTCGGTGCGCGTCTTGCCTGCCCGTGCCATGCGAAGGGCCTACGGCAAGACGTTCGAGGGTGATTCGGCGGACCTGGCTGCGGGGGTCGAACGGCTTAACGATGGAAATCACGATGCGTTCGTATGCACGCTGGACGGTGAGCCCGCCGGGCGAGCGGCTTACGTCGAAGTGGGTGACATCGCACGATTGGCGGACGTGTTCGTGTTGCCGGCATTTCGTCGGCGCGGCGTGGGTAGGGCGCTGGTGGGTCGTTTCCTGCAGTTGGCTCGACGGCTTTCACCCAAGTCCGTCGTTGCATCGTGCGAATCGAGCGACGCGACCGGGCGTGCGTTCTTGGAAAGGTATGGATTTGCGAAATGCGGAACGCTCTCGGCGTTCGAGCGGATTGACGAGTAACCGAAGCGTATGCAAGGTCGCTGCACGCAGATCTCGCGCCTTCGGCCGCGGTTGCTGCGCGTTGCGATTCTTTGCCGCCGCTGAACGTCATTAATCGGGGGCGCACTTTTGGGGGTGTGCGGGGTTTCGCCGCGGCGGCGTCTTTCGGCCGATCTCATTCGAATGAGGTATACAACGAACTTACGAAGGAAGGCGTTCCTGCGCCTGTACGGGCCCCTGGTGTTGATGCTGCTCTGTGCTCCCGGCGTAGGCCGTGCCGCGGTGATCGGCGTGTTGGAGGACGGTCGCCAGGCGGGCGAGGGCGGGTTTCTGAGTTTGATGGGGGACAGCTCGGTGACGGCGCGGCAGGCGCTGCAGGCCGACGGACATACGCTGGTGGCTTTGGACACCGTGCCGCCGGCATCGGCGTCTGTCGACGTGTTGTGGTTGCCGCTGTTGGCGTCTTCTTCGTCCTACGAGATCGCGGAGGCGATCGCGCTGAAGCAGTACGTGGTCGACGGGGGTTCGATCGTCTTCATCGGCGGGCCCGACGTTTACAACGTCCCGGACGACTCATTTCTGAGCGAGTTCGGGCTCGCGAAGATCGAGGGGAATCTGAGCGCGGAGGTCACGCCGTCGTTGTTGGATCATCCGATCGTGACCGGACCGCACGGAGCGGTCGGGACGATCGGGAGTACCGGCGGGTATGGTTTGTTCGCCAGTGTCGCGGACGTGGCGGATGTATTCGTCGGCATCAACACCGACGATCCGCCGGTGTCGGGGACGGTCGCGGGTCTTCTGTCGCCTGGAGCGGCGGATTCGGGGGCGGGGCGCGTGGCGTTTGTTTGTGATCCCTTCATGTTCGGGCCGTCGTTGGATCAGGCGGATCGGGACCACCGGGTGTTCCTTCGCAACCTGGTGAAGTGGGCGGCGGCCGGGTCGGGATACACGCAGAGCGGAACACTCGTGGAGACGGGGGCGATGACGGTTGCCTGCGGCGGGTGCGACACGATTGCGTCGCTGGTGATGGTGTTTTCGTCGGTTTCGGAGACGGGTGAGACGACGGTTTCGTCGCTGGGTGTCGGACGGTGCGGGTTTGACGGCGCGGTTCCCGAGCCATTGCCGCTGGGATTGCGGGATTTCACGGGGTACGCGCTGGAGCTTGAAACAACGGCGGTCTATACGGGACCCGTCGACGTGGTCGTGGCGTATGACCCGGCGTCGCTGTCGGAGTTGGGGATACTGGATCCGTTGTCGCTGGAGGTGTGGTGGGTCCATCCGGTTTCAACCGACTTGATACCGGTGTCGGCAACTGTCGACGAGGTTTCGAATACCGTGTCCATTCAGGTATCGGAGTTGGGGACCTATCTGGTCGGGGCGGATGTGGAGTCGTTCGCGGACTGCGACGGGAACGGAACGCCCGACGAGTGCCAGTCGGCGGTTACGTTGACGTTTGTCGTCGAACCGGCCGAGGGCGGGTCCGTCGCGCCGGCCGGTTCGTTGTCGTACCCGGTTTGCCAGACGGTACCGATCTCGGCGAGTCCGAACGCGGGGTATTGTTTCGGCGGCTGGACGGTCGACACGGGCATGGGGCCGGCCGATTCTTCCGTGGAAGAGACGACCATCGAGGTCGATGTCACGAAGACCGTGACGGCGGGGTTCGTGCCGGTTGTCACCGGTCATCCGGATGATCAGTTCGTTTGCGCGGGGGCCGGTGCGTCGTTTTCCGTCGCGGTTCACGCGAGTCAGGGCGGCGCGACGTTCGCGTGGCAGCGCGGGGGCGTACCACTGGCGGAGGGAGAACGATTCAGCGGGATTCTCGCCGAGACATTGGTGATCGATGCGGTCGAGCCGGACGATGCGGGGTTTTATCGATGCGCGGTGACCTACACGTGCAACGGAGGCGAAGAGGCGTCTACGGTCACGTCCGAATCGGCCTTGCTGACGGTGGGCGAGGCCCCGGTCATTGCCGTGCAGCCCGTTCCCGGGATCGTGTGCGCGGATGGGGCGATCACACTGAGCGTCGAGGCCGAGGGAACGGCCCCGCTTACCTATCGTTGGTGGAAGGACGGCACGGAGATCGACGGAGCGGGGGGATCGTCTTATGCGATAACCAACGCGGAAGCCTCGGACAGCGGTGCATATCACGTCGTGGTGAGCAATGTGTGCGAGGCAGAGGCGGCGAGCCAAACGGTGACGGTGGACGTTCAGGACCGGCCGACGATCGACGTTCAGCCCGCGGGTGGGACGCGTTGCGCGGGGAGTTCATTCGAGTTTTCCATCGAGACGACGGGCGGCGAACCGCTCTCGTATCAATGGCGCAGGGATGGCGCGACGCTCGAGGGGGCGACCGAGCACGTGCTGACGATCGACCCGGTGACGACGGCCGATGCGGGGGCGTATGTGTTGATCGTGCAGAATGCGAACGGTTGCGGGGCCGTGACGAGTGAACCGGCGGAGTTGATCGTCGAGGTTGCTCCGTCCATCGTGGAGGGGCCTGTCGAACAGGACGTCTGCGAAGCGGGTCTGCTCTTGTTGAGTGTTGTCGCCGCGGGTTCCGAGCCGCTCTCTTACCAATGGCACAAGGACGGTGTTCCGATCGAGGGGGAGACGGATGCGACCCTCGAGGTATCGGCGGTTCTGCCGGACGATGCCGGTGCGTATTCGGTGGTGGTTACGAATGACACCGACTGCGGCACGGCCA
>JAPULF010000286.1 GCA_027295245.1 Planctomycetota bacterium | reverse complement strand
TTCGCGATATGTTACACGGGTTCCGACAACCCGTTGCAGATCGTGGCCCGTCGGAAACAACGACATTTTCGTGCCCCCGCGATTGGCGACCCGCGGGGCTGCGGACCGGCACACCCAACTCACCCTTACCGGGACGACGATCCACGGCCTGGAATCGGCCCTTGTCGGGGCAGCCTGACAAACCTGGCCTTTGACGGTCCGTTCGGCCCAAACGCCCGTTATGATGCTCGGGTCCGATGCCTGTGAACGTCGGGCACGGCCGAACCCTAACACAGGGCGGTGCGCTCGAGGATTTGTTCGGAACAACCAGGAGATGAGGGATGTCAAAAACGCGATTCGGTTTCGTGCTTGCGGTGGCGGCGGTCTCGGGGTTTGTCGGAGGCGCGGTCGTGCCGTGGCTGACGACGCCGCAATCGGCGATGGCTCAAGATAGTCAATCGAAGAAAAAAAAGAAGAAAAAGATCGTCAAGGCCCACAAGATCCAACTCATCGACAATGACGGCACGGTGCTGGCCGAGTTGAGTTCCGGAGACGATCGGGAGATGGGCAAGAAGGTCACCTTGTCGCTCTTCGATAGATCGGGCAAGAGCCGGGTCCGCCTGTTCGCGGCCGATCGGGCCACGGGGCTGGAGTTTTCCGACAGCAGCGGCAACGACCGGATCGTGCTGTCCGAGAACTCGGTCGGGGCTGGCGGAAGCAGCCGAATACAACTGCTCCTCAAGGACAGCGGTGGAGCGTCCCGCGTCAAGTTCGACTTGTCGACCTTTGGCGCGATGACAGCCTTGATTGTCAACTCTTCCGGGGCCGGCATTGAATTGGTCGCCAGCGTGTTCAAGGAAGTCCCCCTGTTCCGCGTCGTCCGCAGGGGCGGCTCGGAGGTGTGGAAGGCCGAGTAGAAGTCGCGGCAACGCGATTCTCGTTTCCGGTCGGACGGGTTTCAGAACTCGGCGGTCTTGAACGACCTTACGCCTATTTGCATGGCGGCGACGGCCACGCCGATTCCAAGGACGATCTGCCCCGCGTAAAGCAACATCACGGTGCGATCGAGCCGGTGCAGCGTTTCGGTTCCGGCCATGTGCGAGCAGATGAGTCCCATCAACGCGACGGTCGCAGCGACCAATCCGATCGATGCCATCAGGTTGACGGTCCCGCCCAGACCGGAGGCGATTCGTCCCGTGTTGGCCTCCCGGTAGCTGGGGATGCGGGCCCCGAGCCCGACGGCCAATCCACACAAGCCGACGCAGGCCGACAGTGTTCCGCCGGCCTGTATCATCGCGAGACCCCATGGCAGATTCAGCGCCCGAATGGACAGCCAGGTGACGCTGAGGGCGGCAAATGCCGTGATGGTCAGGGCGAAATCGAACTTGGCCCACATGACCTTGGCCCGCGACAGGGGCCACAATCCGACCAGCCACATCTGCCGCCCCTCGATCGAGATCATGGGAA
Organism: Planctomycetota bacterium; assembly: GCA_027295245.1. Lineage (GTDB taxonomy): Bacteria > Planctomycetota > Phycisphaerae > UBA1845 > UTPLA1 > JAPULF01. The sequence continues at coordinate 4,121 of JAPULF010000286.1, read as the reverse complement.
AGACGAAGCGGCTCGTAAACGTCGAAAGAATCAACGTGACGGCGCCGTAGTTCAAAAAGCTGATCAACGCCTTCCATTGAAGACTGAACCCGTCCGGCCGGGTACGAGGCAGGTAGGCGAGGTAGAGCGACAACAGCCCGAACAAGATGACGAGTTGGGCCCACTGAATCGGATCGCGCAGAAATGTTCGGACATCCTTGAGAATCAGGGCCCGGACCTTGGCGGGCCGGTAAAAGAACAGCGCGTCCGTCAGCCAGCGGGACGCCCGACCGTTGGACGCCGACGCCCGGACCGGGATCGCATGGGCCCGGCCGAACGCGGTGAAGAGTCCGCGGCCGACGATATTGATGGCGACCCAACTGAAGAACAGGGCGGTGCTGAGCGTTACCCCGAGGTAGAACAGCGCATCGGCGGTCTTTCCCTCCATGGAATACTTGATCGCATGGGTGACCCACGTCGACGGCAACAGCGCGGGACGGAGAATCTCCATCTCCGTCATGAATCGCCGCAGCCACTCGGCGGCATCATCGGACCTGCCGATCCACAGCCGGCCCCACCAAAGCACCGCGGCGAACAGGGAGATCCCCCCCGCCAGAAAGGTGGCCTTCTTCGCGGAACGCGGAATCCACATCGCAACCGCCCATGCCACGCACATGCCCAGCGCGGACGGTATGGGCACGAACGCCAGAAAGGTCAGCAAGAACGTCGCGTAAAACCAAAACCCGTGACCCTGTGACTGGCCGATCGCCAACATCAGGGGCATGCCCAGCAGAACAAGCGACCAGCTCGCGAAGAACATGGCTTCGAGAAACATGACCGCCACCACGTTGCGGCTTCGATTCGGTGCGGCCAGAAGAAACGAGGGCTCCGCCCGGCCGAACAGGGCGCCGTATATCAGGACCGCCGTCGAGAACGCCAGCAGGAAAGACATGGCGACGAAAAAGATGTGAAACACGTAAGGAATCGCCACGGACGATTGGTGTTCCCACTTTCTCATGTGACGGAAGACCAGGTCGAACACGAAATAGAGAGAGCACCAGATCGTGGTCATGAACACCACCACGAGGAGCAGCTTGATCGGGGATTGGTTCACCAACTGACCGATGCGATTGCGAAGCAGTGTCAGTTTGAGGCGCAGCAGCAGCCCGAAACCGGGCGCGGCGAAGTCCGCGGTGGCAACGGGGGCGGTGGTTGATGTTGTGTGTCCCAAGGGTTTGGCCCCGCTATCGCGCCATTGCCAATTCGTCCGTCTCGGGAGGCTCCTCGGGCTCGGTCGTCAGATCAAGGAATATGTCTTCCAGCCGATGCTCGCGGGCTGCCCGGGTTTTGAGGTCGTTGAGGGTGCCGCAGGCCACGATTTGGCCTTGATTGATTATTGCGATGTGGTCGGCGATCGCCTCGGCCATGTCGAGCGTGTGCGTGGACATGAAGACGGCGCGCCCGGAGTCCGCCCAATCGCGAAACAGTCCCTTGACGATTCGCATTCCGGCCGGATCGAGCCCGACCATCGGCTCGTCCACGATCAGAACGTCCGGCTCGTGCAACATCGCCGCGGCCAGCACGGTCTTTTGTTTCATGCCGTGCGAATAGCCTTCGATCAACTGATCGGCAAAACCCTCGATTGCCAGGCGGCGCATGTAGTGCCGCGACCGTTCTTCGATTCGTTCGTTGTCCAGGGAGTACATCTGCCCCACGAAACGCAGGAACTCGCGGGCGGAGAGCTTGTCATACAGAAACGGCTGATCCGGCACGTACGCGATTCGCGACTTGGCCTCGACGGCGTCGCCCGACATGGGTAGGCCGCAGACCTCGATGCTTCCCGAGTCCGGGGTCAGGAGTCCGGCGAGCATCTTGATGGTCGTCGTCTTGCCGGCGCCGTTGGGGCCCAGAAACGCGAACACCGTGCCGGGCTCGACCTCCAGCGAGATGTTATCGACGGCACGCATCCGGCCGTAGCACTTGGTCACGCCTTGTATTCGTATCGACATTCGCGTATTCGCCCCGAGTCTATTGCAATTCGCGCTTGAATCCGCGGCACGGGCGTCCTGCCCGTTGGAACACCGCCGGGATGGCGGCGCCACCCTCGACCGTGAAACGCTGTAGTCCGGCCACTCGCCGTGCTAGATGCTTCCGTCGTGATTATGACCCCTCGTTTATGTTATGTCTCGAACTCGCGAAGATCGATGCCGAATTCGGACGCTGGATTCGTCGAAACGACCGATAGTTGCGATCCGCTCGATCCGTTTCGCACTCGCGGCGCGCCGGGGATGTCCCCCGTCCGGCAGTCGCGTGTGTCCGCACGCTACAGGCCGTAGATCGGGGCGAACTTGTCGCGGAGATAAGAGAGAAAGGGGCCCGTGGAAAGCGGCTTGCCGGTGACCCGCTCGACGAGTTCGGCGGCCCGGTAGCGTTGACCGTGTCGGTGAATGTTCACCCGCAACCAATCGAGCAGGTTCTTGAAGTTACCGCGTCGTATCTGATCGGTGAGATCGCCGAGGTCGCGCTGGGCGGCGGCGTAGAACTGTGCGGCGTAGAGGTTGCCCAGGGCATAGGTCGGGAAATAACCGAACGCCCCGAAGGACCAGTGGATGTCCTGGAGGCAGCCGTCGGCGTCGTTGGCGGGCGTGATGCCGAGGACCTCCTGCATCTTCGCGTTCCAGGCGTCGGGAATGTCGCGAACGGCCAGCTTGCCCGACACCATGGCCCGTTCCAACTCGAAGCGGAGGATGATGTGCAGGTTGTAGGTGACTTCGTCCGCCTCCACGCGGATGAGCGAGGGCTGCACCGCGTTGATCGCCCCGACGAAGCGGTCGAGCGAAACGTCGCCCAAGGCGGCCGGAAACGCGGCCCGACAGTCGGGGTAGAAGTGCTCCCAAAACGCCCTGCTGCGCCCCACCATGTTCTCCCAAAGCCTCGACTGCGACTCGTGGATCCCGAGCGATACGGCCGAGCCCATCGGCGTGAACATGTGGGCCGAGTCCAGCCCCTGCTGATATAGACCGTGGCCTGTTTCGTGCAGCACGCCGAAGATCGCCGGCGAAAAGTGACGCTCGTTGTAGCGGGTGGTCAGTCGAACGTCGCTCGGCGTCGCCCCGGAGCAAAACGGGTGCGTCGAAACGTCGATCCGCCCGGACTCGAAATCAAAGCCGACGGCCTCGGCAAGCTTCCGTGCGAAGGCCTCCTGGGCGGGCCGCGGAAACTCGCGGCGAACGATCGATTCGTCAGGACGCGTCGAGGCTTCGGCGATCTGTCGAACGAACTCCGAAAGCGGCCCGCGCAGTTCGGCAAACACCTTCGCGACCGTTTCGGCCCGCTCGCCCGGCTCGAATTCGTCGAGCAAGGCGTCATACGGCTCGCCTTCGTATCCGATCAGTTCGGCGACCTCGCGCTTCAGATCGAGAAGCTTGACCAGATGCGGCTCGAATTTGGAGAAGGCCGACTGCTCGCGGGCCTTGGCCCAGGCCTTCTGGGCGTGCGAGCCGGCCTTGGCGATCCGGGCGATCAGGTCGGACGGGATCTTGACGGCCCGATCGTAGTCCCGCCGCGTCTCGCGGAGATTTGCCGCCTGCAACGGATCGTTCAACGTGCCGTCGATCTTGTCGAGCAACTCTCCGATCCGCGGATCGGTCTGCCGGTCGTGTGTGGTCTTGGCAAGGGTCGCGAGCTGCTCCGCCCGGGCGGTCACCCCGTTGGGCGGCATATACGTCTCCTGGTCCCAGTCCAACAACTCCTGAACGGAGGCCAGCGTCTGCGTTTCCCGCACCAGTTCGATAAGCGTGTCGTAGTCACCCGGCATCCAGCATCCCTCAATGAAAGAATCGCAGAATCAAAACGCGTCTAGGCCGCGCAGTCTAATCAGAGCCGCGCCCGTAAGGAAGCGGTCAGTGGGCGTGAATGACTTGCGCTTCGAGAAACCGCTCCCTTACGGTCGCGGCTCTGAACGTCCGCTGAAATACGGCGGCCCCGCAGTCCCCCTACTCCCCCACCGACGCACGACTCACCGCCCGTCCCCAAACGAAAGCAACATCTGCCGATCCGCCGGCGCGTGCGGATTATTCGTGGGGCTGCTGAGTGTGGCGCTCGACAATCTCTTCTGCGCGAAGGCCGAAGAGCGATCATCC
>JAPULF010000285.1 GCA_027295245.1 Planctomycetota bacterium | reverse complement strand
CCCACAACCATTTCGTAGATCAAGGTGGCCAGCCACAAAGCGGCGGAACCAAAGGTAGACAGTAGGCCCAAGCAAGCTCTTGATCCACCTGGACATTCTGGGACGCACCCATGCCAATGACGTGGCTGGATGATTTATCCGGCTCGTGATTGCTGCCGCGATCCAGAGTTCATTATCCCAGTCCTCGGATTTGGATGCAAGGAAATCCCGTCGAGGAGCGAGACAGCAGTTGTACATGACCCACCCGAATATTGCCGGCGTCCAGGCGTATCACATTGGCGGCGGGATGATCCTTTGCCGGACATCCAAGCACAGCGGTTTGAGTCAATACATCAGGGCATAGAGAACGATGTTCACCGCGATTCTGCGGGCATCGTCCGGCACCAGTCCGCGGCAGGTGTAGCACTTGTGGTCTTCCAGGCCGCAACTGATTCCCCAACGGGAGAAGACCACGGCGGTTCGCCCATTTATGTCGAGCCCGACCAGGACCGGTTCGGCGAGGTCGGGCCGTTCGCGCGACAGGGCGGGGCGATACTGCACGTCTTCGATCTTGTAGCCAAACGGTGAATTGCGTATTGCGTGGCCCGGACCGATTGCATGCATTCGCGAATCCGGGAACATCCGGCGCATCAAGTTCTCGAAACTGTCGGTGAACGCCTTGCGTCCGCAACAGGCCTCGGCGAACAGGAAGCCGCCGCGTTCCAAATACCGTCGAAGCGCCTTCCGTTCCTTCTGATTCATTTCGAAGGCGAAGTGGCCGGTCATGAAGGCGACCGGATGATCCAGCAGCTTGGGATCGTCGGGCGCGAGATAGGCAGGCCGCGCAACGACGGTGACGTTGGCATTCTTGCGGAGTATCTCGGCGAGACGCGGCAGGGCGAGGGGGTCGGGCTTCCAGTCGCCGGAATGTGATATTTGGGCAAACTGTAGCGCCCCGCGGATCGGTCCGTCATCGTCTTCGATCGTGTGGCCGGGTGGGAGCCGCACGACCGCCAGCTTGTCGCGGAGGGGCTCGCGGCCCGTGGCGTAGGCGGCGATGTTGGATCCCAGTTTGAAGGCCTCTTCCGAGAGCTTCGGCACGTCGGCCTGTTCCCAAAGGCACGACAAGTCTCTTGGCGAGAAAATGACACTTGTCCGACATCCCGATTCGAGACCGAAGAGCGGCCACCGGCCCGGTTTCAGGTCGTGCAGGGCACTCCATATCGGGTGATCGGGTCCGAGTTCGCGGAGGGGGTTCTCCGGGAACAACTGCCCGACGAGTTGCTCGAACCCCTTGCGAAACCGTTTCTTGGAGCAGCAGGCCTCGGCGAAGAGCGTGCCTCCGCCGGTGATGAATCGGAGTATTTTCTGACGCTCGTGTTTGCGGAGCTTGGGAAACTGGTGGCCCTGAATGTACAGGATCGGGGCCTGCAACCACTCCTCGACCGATGCATCCAGCCCCATGACCTGCCACGAGACGGGTTCGCCCAGCCTGTCGCCGAGGTAGGCGACCAGGTTTCGACAATCGTGGCGATCGGGATTCCACCGGGTGTCGTCGGACCATTTGAGCTTGTTCATCAGGAGTGGTCGGCGGCCCTTGGACAGAAAAAGCAACGCGAACGAGGTGTCGACCACGCTGCGGCTCCACGCCCCGCCGCCGCCGAAGAACCTGCCGCCCTGGCTGTTGATGAGGTTCTCCGCGCCTTCGCGATACCAATCGTGGGGCCCGAAGTACTTCAGGCCCGCCAGAATGCCGGCACGTTCGACGCCGTACAGCCAATAGTGATGCCATGAGCTGGCATTGGGATTGCGTTTCGCGGAGAAGTTCTTGCCGAGCCACTTCAGCCCCTTTGCGATGGCGGGGTGCTGACGGTATTGACCGCAACGCCTGGCGGCGCCGTTGGCGCCGTAGCCGTCTTCGAGTGATTCGTTGACCTGGTTTCCGCAGATGATCAGGCTGGCGACGCCGGCCGCGGTCATGCTGCCGGTGGCACTCTTTCCGCGCCCGACATAGCTCCACCCGCCGGCGGCCGATTGGGTGCCGGTCCAGTGTTGTTGGGCGCGGTTCCAGACGATCTTGGGAATTCTCGCGCCGGCCTGGGCGGCTTCATGCAGACCCAGCAGGGCATATTGGGTGTTGGAGTTGTCGCCTTGGCCGCCGAGGGCCCGGCGGGGATCAAGATTGCCGTAGCCCCAGGAGCCGCCCTTCATCTGTCCGTTGACAAGCCAGTCGGCGGCCTTCTGGATTTCGCGGCGATAGCCCTTTGGATCGGCGGCGGCGAACACGGCGATCTTGAGCGCGACGGTGTACGTAAACTGGTTGGGCACGTCTTCCAGTGTGCGAAGGGCCCGTTGGATGGCCGGGTCGTTCACGGGAACCTGGGCGTTAATCAGGGCCAGGGTTGCCAGCGCGGTCACACCGCCCAATTGCGTGATGTCCGGCCATGATCCGTTTGGATTCTGGCGGCCCTTGATGAATCGGACGCCGGCCTCGATCGACTGGCGTACTTCCGCGGGTGTGAGATCGCCTGCACTCGCGATGGGCGCATGGATAACGGTTTGAGCGAGTGCGACGGCGATGATCAAAGACAGTCGCGAGGATGGCATGACTACCCATTCTACGCGCGCAGTCGGTCTTGGCGCATATGAAATCGAGCCGATTTCCCGGAGGTCGTACCCGAAACGAACACTGCCGGCGCGGGCAAGCGGCCCCTACGCGTTTGCGGTACGATGACACGGGGAGGAGACGCGCATCGACATGCCGATGATCGAAGTCGAAAACCTGAGCAAGACGTTTCGCGTGCCGGAGCGCGAGGGCGGGTTCTTGGCGGCGATTCGAAGCGTATTCAATCGTCGGTTTCGGCAGGTCCATGCGGTTCGCGGCGTCAGCTTTTGCGTCGAGCCCGGGGAAATCGTGGGGTTTCTCGGGCCGAACGGGGCCGGCAAGACCACAACGTTGAAGATGCTGTCGGGCCTGCTGCACCCCACGTCGGGCACGGCGACGGTCCTGGGGGACGTTCCGTGGCGAAGGCATTCGGAG
>JAPULF010000284.1 GCA_027295245.1 Planctomycetota bacterium | reverse complement strand
GAGCACCACGCTCTACGCCGCCCTTGCTGAAATGAACAAGCCCGACGTGAACGTCTGCACCGTCGAGGACCCGATCGAATACAACCTCAAAGGGATCAACCAGTTTCAGGTCAACGAGAAGATCGGTCTGACCTTCGGCTCCGTCTTGCGGGCACTGCTTCGCCAGGACCCCGACATCATCATGGTCGGCGAAGTCCGGGACGACGACACCGCCCGAACGGCGGTTCAGGCGGCGCTGACCGGGCACAAGGTGTTGACGACGCTGCACACCAACGATGCCGTCGCCGCGGTTACCCGGCTTCGCAACATCGGCGTGGAGCCGTTTCTGGTCAGCGCCTCTCTGGTGGCGTGTTTGGCCCAGCGGCTGGTGAGGAAGATCTGCCCGCACTGCAAGGTCGAGTACGAGCCCACCCCCAACATCACACACGCACTTGCCAAGTTCGGCCACGAAGTCAAGACGCTCTACCGCGGCGAAGGATGTCCGAAGTGTCACGGCTCCGGACTCTCCGGCCGAATCGGGACGTACGAACTGTTCGTCCCGAACGACGAAATCCGACAGGCGATTTCGGATGACGCGCCGTTGCAGGAGCTTCGGGCGCTGGCCAAGAAAAACAAGATGACAACGCTGTACATGGATGGATTGGAAAAGGTCCGGACCGGCATCACCACTCCGGAGGAGGTGTTCCGTGTCTGCGCCGGTTGAATGGGGCGTCCAGACCGGAACGACGGGCCATCCCGATACGCTCGTCGAGTTGGAATCCCTTCTTGCGGACGCCGCCCGGCATTCGGCCAGCGACATCATCCTGGTCGCGGACGCCCCGCCGACCATATACACCAACGGACGATGGGCCTCGCTCGGCAGGCAGCCGCTGACGCCCGAGGACATTTCCCACTGCATCGAAAAACACCTGACCGAGCCCCAGCGGGCCCGGCTGCACAAACATCGGGATGTGGACATAAGTCTGACACTGGGATCCGACAGGCGATATCGCGCCAACTTCCACTACCAGCGCGGCTCCCTGGCGGCCGCCTTTCGCGCCATCCCGGCCCGCATTCCGACGTTCGACGAGCTGTCGCTGCCGCCGCAGGTCCTGGGGTTTGCCGAGTATCCCCACGGCCTGGTGCTCGTCACCGGCGGCACCGGACAGGGCAAGAGTACCACCCTGGCCGCCCTCATCGACCACATGAATTGCACCCGGGCCGCGCACATCATCACGATCGAGGATCCGATCGAATTCAATTTCAAACACGGGTCGTGCATCATCGAACAGCGCCAGATTGGAGACGACAGCCCCTCATTCGCATCGGCCCTGCGGCACGTGCTGAGGCAGCGACCGGACGTGATCATGATCGGCGAGCTACGAGACCGCGAGACGATTTCCACGGCCCTGACCGCCGCGGAGACCGGCCACCTCATCCTTGCGAGTCTGCACACCTCCACCGCGACCCAAACGCTGGCCCGGATCATCGACGTATTCCCCGCCGAGCAACAGCCCCAGGTCCGTACGCAGCTCGCCGCGTCTCTTCGCGCCATACTCTGCCAGGTGCTCATCGGAGACCGTTTGAACGATGCCCTCACGCCCGCCACCGAGATACTGATGCCGAATGCCGCGGTCCGGCGGGCCCTGCGCGACAACGAAACACACTTGATATACAGCATGCTCGAAACCGGGCGGTCCGCCGGCATGAACACCCTCGAACAATCGCTTGCCGACCTGATCAAGAGCGGGCGGGCCACGACCGAACAGGCCCTGGCGGCCGCGGCCGAGCCGTCGATTTTGGAGCGGCTCATCGGAAACAAGACTCCCGTAGCATCAGCGGTGGCGAGGGCGCCGGACAGGGCCCCGCCCGGCCGGTCGCAATCCGCGGTTTGAACCGGTAGCGAATCCGGAAACAGGAGGCCAGTGTCGCCATGCCGACATTCAAGTACATAGCGAGAGACGATTCCGGCGCCAGTGTCGAAGGCGAAGTCACCGCCCCGTCCGAAATAGAGGCCGCCCGCGAACTCCGCGGCGAAGGCAAATTCATCGTTCGTATCTACGACGCCGGGGCCAAGGACGCGCCGGCCAAGCGGCGCCGGGCCAAAAAGGCCGGAGGTGCGTCGCTCATCGGAGACAAGTTCAAGCCCGACGACGTGATCTACTTCACCAACCAGCTCGCGGTCATGTTGGACACCGGGGTCTCGCTGGCCGAGGCCCTCGATTCCTGCCTCCACGAATCGAATTCGCCGCGCTTCGATCGAGCCTTGCGCGGCGTGATCGAACAGGTCAACGGCGGGTCGGAGTTTTCCGCGGCCCTCGCCGCCTATCCGCGGGTCTTTCCGATAGTCTACGTGAATCTGGTGAAGGCCTCCGAGGCCTCCGGCACGATGGGGGAGATGCTTCTTCGCCTGGCGGACTTTCTTGAGGCCCAGCGCGACATGGCCAAGAAGATCAAGGGGGCCCTGACCTACCCGATCGTGATGGTGGTGTTCGCGATCGGCGTCACCATCTTTCTCATGACCTACGTGCTGCCGAAGTTCACGGCGATCTATGCCGGCAAGGAGGACAAGTTGCCGGTACTGACCCGATTCCTGATGGCCTTCAGCGAATCGCTCGTCGATTACGGACCGTACGCACTGGGAGTGATGGTCGTCGGAGGCATCGGCATGTTCTTCTTTCTTCGGAAACCGTCCGGACGCCTTTGGGCCGAAGCCGTGAAGCTCAAGCTCCCGGTGATCGGCCCGCTGATGCACAAGACCTATCTGACCCGCAGCCTGCGTACGCTCGGAACGATGATTCACTCCGGCGTTTCGATGCTGGAAGGCGTCCAACTCACCGCCAGCGCCTGCGGAAGCGGGCAATACGAGCGGATGTGGAAAGTCGTGTACGGGCGCCTGGAGACCGGCCAACAGCTTTCCGAGTCGCTTGCCGACCAGGACCAGATTCCCAAGGTGGTTTACAAGATGCTGGGTGCGGGCGAGCGCAGCGGCAAGCTCGGACTGGTTATGAACCGCGTGGCCAACTTTTCCGAGACGGAACTCAACAACTCGATCAAGACCTTCACCAGCATGCTGGAGCCGGCCATCGTGATGTTTCTGGGCGTCGTGGTCGGCGGCCTGGTCCTGGCGTTGTTGTTGCCGATCTTCACGATTTCGAAGGCGATGCACTAAGCACGATTTCGAGAGACACTGGGGCACTGGTTTCCAACCAGTAGGAAACGGCATTTGCGGTACAGGGCCGCGTTCCGCTAACATTTCTAAGAACCCGGCTCGGAATGGCCGGCCCGACATAATCGGGCCGACTTCCGCTTGCGGTGGGTCGAACCGAGGCATCGACATGAGCGCACGCCGTAAGGCCAAGAAGCGCGCCATGCCCAGGCCGCCTGAGCCGGCGGCGAAGGGACGTTCGCCGCGCCGGCGGGCTTGGTACTTCGCCCTGGTTCCGCTCGCGGTTTTGGTGGTCGGTGGGGGGGTCCTGGTCAGGAATCGTTGGCCTGCCCGCGCCCTGGCGCCCGTGGTGGTCGCCGACCTCGACGGGTTTCCCGAGCAGTTCCGCACGCATCTTACCCGCTATATAGACAGGGTGCGCGAGGCGCCCGATCAAGCGGACCGACACGCGGAACTGGGCGTCGTGTACGAAGCGAACCGGCACTGGGCGGAGGCCCAGGCCTGTTTCCGGAAGGCCCGCCGACTGGATCAACATGAGGTGCTGAGCCAATACCACCTGGCCGTCGTGACCCGGCATCTCGGCGATGCCGCGGGCGCCCTCGAGCTATATACGGAAGCAACTCGGAAGTTTCCAGACTTCGCCCCGGCACAATACGGCCTGGCTGATTTGCTGTTGGAGGGCGGCGAAATCGAACGGGCCGTGTTGGCGTTTGAACGGGTGATTGAACTCCTGCCCGATGCCGCCGCAGGCTATCTGGGAGTCGCCAATGCCAACCTGCGGACCCGCGACCACACCAACGCCGCCGCGTTGGCGGAAAAAGCGGTTGCGCTGCAGCCCCGTGCACGTTACGCCCATTACATTCTGGGCTTGGCCTATCGAGGACTTGGGCGGTTGGACGAGGCCGAACGTGAGCTCGAGGCGGGGTGCAACGCCCAAAAACTGTACCTGCCCGATGAATGGAGTCTTACTTTCCCACGGCACACCACGGGGCGCAGCGCCGCGTTTCGATTAGAGCAAGCCCGACAGTATCTCCGGGCCGGCGACGTCCAGCACGCGGCGGAGCGCCTCGAGTACGCCCGCGAGTGGTTTCCCGACGACGTCGAGGTGCTGAATGAACTCGGCCAAGTATATCTATTACTCAACCGGCCGGAAGATGCCCGTCGGCCCTTGCTGCGCGCCGCCCAAATCAACGATCGAGATCCGGTCATCCAGCTCAATCTAACCGAGTGCCACGAGCGGCTGTCCCGTTTCACCGAAGCCTTGAGGTATGCCCGGCGTGCGACGGAGTTGAACCCGGCCGCGCCGGAGGGTTACGTTTGGAAGGGACGCATCTTGATGGGATTGGGCAAACCGGCTGAGGCCCTGTCGGCATTGCAGACAGTGATAGGTTTGGACCCCGAAAACCACGATGCCCACATGGGCCTCGGCGCTGCTCTCGTAATCCTGAAGCGTCCCGCGGAGGCCAAATCGCACTACCAGAAGGCTCTGGCCCAGGAGCCTCGGTCCCTGGAAGGGCGCATCCAACTCTGCAGGGTGTGCGTCCAGTTGGGAGAATTCGAGGAAGCGGCGGCCGAATTGGAGGTCGCCCGACGGATCGCCCCGCAACATTCTCAGGTCCGGGCCATGGCGGACCAACTGCGTATTGCGCGAAGATAATCGACCCACGGAGTCACCATCGCATGCCGTCCCCGGCACGTCCAACCTTGGCCGCACATGCCCGCGCGTCAACTCGGGCCCCGCTATACGCCATGCTCCTCGCGGTCCTGGTGGCGTGCCCCCTCATCGCCTGCAAAAAGACGTCCTCAGCCGGTGCCGGAACCGATCGTCATGCGGGGGCCCCCTGGTTCGAGGAGGTCGCCCTGGAATCTAATGTGGATTTCGTGCATGCCTCCGGCCATCGCGAGCGCCTCTGGTTTCCGGAAATAATGGCCGGCGGCGTGGCCTTGTTCGACTACGACAACGATGGCGATCTGGATTTGTACTTGGTGCAAAGTGGAGATCTCAACCCCCCGCCCTCCGGGCGAACGCAAAACCGACTCTATCGCAATCTAGGCGACGCCACGTTCGAAGATGTCACGGCGGCCGCCGGCGTCGGAGACACGGGCTATGGCGTCGGATGCACCTGCGGCGACTTCAACGGTGACGGAGCGGTAGACCTCTACGTCACGAATGTGGGCCCCAACGTCCTCTACCAGAACGAGGGTGACGGTACCTTCACCGACGTAACCGCCCGGGCCGGAGTCGGGGACCCCGCCTTCAGCACCAGCGCCGCGTTCGTCGACTATGACGCCGATGGGAACACCGATCTGTTTGTCGCCAATTATGTGGTCTGGTCCCATGCCCTCGAAGTCGATTGTCGTACACCGGACGGCCGAGCCACCTATTGCGGCCCCTCGAGCTACACCAAGTCGACGCGAGATACGCTGTACCGCAACCTCGGCAACGGGAAGTTCGCCAATGTCACGGCATCAGCCGGATTGGGCGGAATCGTCGGAACCGGGCTCGGCGTCGTTTGCGCGGACTTCGACAACGACCACCGCATGGACCTGTATGTCGCCAACGACGGAATGGTGAATCGGCTCTGGATCAATGACGGCCATGGACGATTCCGCGATCGAGCCTTGATCAGCGGATGCGCCTCGAACGAATTCGGCGCTTCCGAGGCCGGCATGGGTGTAGCCGCGGTAGATTTCAATCACGACGGGGCCCTCGATCTGTTCATATCGCACCTACGCGGCGAGACCAACACGTTCTATCTGAACACCAACGGCCTTTTCGAGGATGCGACTTCCACCGTCGGCCTGGCACTGCCCAGCCGGATCTTCACCGGATTCGGGTGCGGGTTTGCCGACTTCGACCACGACACCATCCAGGACCTCTACGTGGCCAACGGGCGCGTCGTCTCCGGTCTGCCCCGGGAGGATCCCGACGACCCCTACGCCGAGCCCAATCAACTCTTTCGCGGGCTGCCGGGGATGCGCTTCGAAGAGGTCAGGCCGCGTGGCGGCACCTTGGAGCTGCTGGTGTCCACCAGCCGGGGAGCGGCATTCGGGGACCTGGATAACGATGGCGACATCGACGTGGTGGTGGTAAACAAAGACTCCCGACCGTACTTACTCCGAAACATTGTCGGCCACCGTGGAAACTGGATCATGTTCCGCGTGCTGCAGCGCGGAAATCAGGACGCCGTCGGGGCGATGGTCCGCCTCGACTTCGCTGGGCTGAGCCGCTGGCGGTTGGTCCAGCCGGCCTACAGCTACTGCGCCGGCAACGATCCACGAATACACTGCGGGCTCGGCGCCGCCACGCAGGTTGACCGGGTAACGGTGCGCTGGCCGGACGGAGGCGAGGAGGCTTTCGGCCCGTTCGCCGCCGGGCGTCACTATGAACTACGGAAGGGATCCGGCCGGTAAAAAAGGGGTCGGGAGTCTTTTACGGATCCGCGTCCCAGCCGGACCGTGCCCGTGATTTTCAGCCGGTGCGAGACTCCTGACCCGCAGTTCATCCGAAACCGCGAGACCCGAAGCCGACCTGTCCATGTCGAAGCGTCCGTGCTCGTGATAGATCCGCCAGGGTCACAGCGGAAAATGGGGTATTCGGATAGGCTCTATAGTTGTTTCCCGACAAGGCGAATGGTGTTCTCGGGAGAGTCACCGCATCAGTCGGAACCACATTCGGGCGGGAGGGGATTTCGGCAAGCCGTAGGGATTGTAAGAACGAGCCGCATGACCGGCGTTCAATCGCAAGGTCCGCATAGGCGCGTGACGGAATTCCGGTATTGACAACGGCTTGCGTTGACGGTGCGTCCCAAAGTAGAATGATGCGCTGGCGCGAAGCACATTTCGCCGGCATTTCGAGGGGATTATGGGAAGACCTGGGAAGGGAACGAAGAAAATGACACGTCATACAGCAACACTCTGTGCGGCCGTTCTGTGTTTCGGCATCACGGGCTATGCGGTCGCCCAGGAAACGACATTCCTGGACGAGGCCAGTCAGGGAGAGGGAAACAAGGGCACGTCCTTTCGGCCGGTCGATAGCACGGGCTCCCCCGCCTTTTTCGAGCTGACGGCGCGAGCCATCGTGGACCCGAGCGATCCTTTTAACCCGGATGCCCTGGGCCCGATTGGGACTGTATTCGTCGACACGACTGACAAGGGCACCGGCGTCCAAAACATCGACGAGGGCGGCAGCAAAGGCATTTCCGGCGGCGGCCCCAATCAGGACGAGGAACTGATCTTCACGTTCGACGGACCGATCCCGGCGTCTTCGGTCATTTTGGACCTGAACGAAATCGAATTCGAGGGCATAGACAACAAGGACGACCCCGTGCTGTTTCTCTCCGTCGCCGGTTCAGGCATATTTGGACTGACGGTGCAGGAAACGGAGATTGAGAATGCGTTCACGTCGACAGGAGACAAGCGAGGTCGGATCGATTTTGCACTGCTCGCCTCGTTGACCGCCGGGCTTCAGATCGATGCCTTCAAAATCCGCGAGATCAAGGGCCATATTACGGTGACCAAAATCGTCAACGCGGTGGTGCCGCCTGACGGCGCCTGCTGCAATGACTGTGACGGGAGTTGCGTTGTGACGACGGAGGCGGACTGCGGCCCCGGCAATACGTACCGGGGCGACGGGACGGTCTGCTCGCCGAATCCGTGTCCGCCGACCGGCGCCTGTTGTCTTCCGGACAATTCCTGCCAGGATGTCACCGAGGCGTGTTGCTCGCTAATGGAAGGCCAATTCTTCCCGAACACCGATTGCACCGATCCGACGCTTCCGTGCAACTTGTGTGCTTGTTGTTTTCCGGCGGACAATACTTGCCTGGACATCGCCCAGTTGTCGTGTGAGGTCCTGGGCGGCGTGTGCTTCCTGGGCCTGGTGTGCGACGACGCCCCGCCGGGTGGTTTTTGCCCGTCCGCGGGTGCTTGTTGTCTGCCGGACAACACTTGCCAGCAAAGCACCGAGTTGCAGTGTGTCGGACTGGGCGGCACGTTCTTCCTCCCGAACACCGATTGCACCGACCCGACGCTTCCGTGCAACGTCGGCGCCTGCTGCAATGACTGTGACGGGAGTTGCGTTGTGACGACGGAGGCGGACTGCGGC
>JAPULF010000283.1 GCA_027295245.1 Planctomycetota bacterium | reverse complement strand
GCAGCGGTGCGTTTCGGTTCGCAAGCGTGCGCGTCAAGGGAAGGAAACGACAATCGGCGACCGTCGGCGAATGCACGAGTTAGCGCGACAATTCAAGACAACGCGCTAACTCGAAAAACTGGAGGCGGCGGGAATCGAACCCGCGTCCCGGAACATTTCGGACATGGCTTCTACGTGCGTAGTCGATCGTTTGAGTCTCGCCGCCCCGGACGCCGATCGACAGGCTTCCGGTTTGGCATACTCGACTTTTGTCTCGCCCGTCCGCGGCCGAGTGTCACGGAAGGGCCAGCCCTCGAAATGGCGTCTTGCCGCCTAGAAGGCGTGGGCGGTTCGACGGGTCGCCTGTTTAGGCGGCCATGGCAAAGGTGTTGCCAAATAAAAGTTTTTGCCAGGTTTTTATCGAGGCCACCCGGCGTCCTCGGCACGCCACACATGCCTTCAACCTGCCCGGTCGAAACCAGTTCGCCCCCGGGTTGCATCAGGTCTCGTGCAACTTCCTCAATATCCTAGTCGGCCCGCGGCAGGTTGCAACTGTGGGTCCGCGGCGGCCACCACGAGAGAGTTCTGGCGGCCCCCGGCACGAGGAACAGTGTCCGCAAGGTGGTAGGCCCAACGCGGGCTCGGTATATTAGCTGAGCACGGCCCGCCGGATCATCCCGATGATTCGCATGGCGACGGCGTCTGCGACGGCCACGACGCTTGTCCGGCGGAGCAGCGGACTACCTTCGGCGGCATCCCACTGTGTGGCATGGAGTTGCCCGGCGCGTTCCTGCCGTTGATGGCGAGTGTGAGGGTCGTGCGGCGGGCCCTCGCCCGATCGATGCGTCGCGACCGACGCCAACACCGACGCGCCCCGCGACCGTGAACGAAAAAAAAACGTGAAGGACGTCGCGCCATTCGACGAGTTGTGGGTGGACTGCTGACGCGTCGCGGACAGGGGTTCGCGTTCTCGGCGGAAACGCATGCATGCGAAAGGATTCGCATTGGGAGTGGGTGCGAAACGGGATTCACGCACCAGCGGAGAGCGCCCAAGGGTAAACCCGTAAGCGTCTAACGTACTCCCTGATGGTAGCGTCTTTTTCGCCGAGTTGACCGTCAAACACTCGGTATCAGTCGGAATGGCTGGGATCAAAAGCGCGGCTCGTATTCATTGGCTCGCGCGACGCGAATGTCACGAACGATGAAACCTACAATCGGAATCCTGATCGGCGGCGAGAGTCGACGCATGGGCCGACACAAGGCCCTCATACGCGTGGACGGCACAACCCTCCTCGAACGCACCGCCGCCGTCGCCGCGACCGTCAGCGATCGAATCGTCCTGCTCGGCCGGCCGCCGTTCCAACTGCCGCCCTTGACTCGTTCCCTGCGAGACCTGAACGATTTGCACCCGGGCATCGGTCCCATGGCCGGACTCGAGGCCCTGCTGTCCGCCCGGCCCGACGATGCCTGCATGCTGCTTGCGTGTGACTTGCCGTATCTGACAACCGAACCGTTGCAGCGTCTTTGCGATGCAATCGACGCACCCGACCTGGACGCCGCGGCATGTGTGACCGGCGGGGAGACCCGCCGCTGGCACCCTTGCTGCGCGATTTACCGGTCTGCCATTTTCGGTGCTTTGCAGGCCGCCATCGACGCCGGACAATACGGCATGACGAGACTGCTGTCGGGCTTAAAGGTCGGCGCCGTGCATCTCCGTGATCGCGAGGAACGATGGGTCGAAAACTGGAACGCGCCGACGGACGTGTCGTACGGCGATACAACTTGAGATTGCAGCGGCAAAACCTATAGAATCGGGCAACCTCAAAGGGGTCAAGAAACGAGGTTGAAGTATGCTGGTCGGAATCATGTCGGACAGTCACGGCGACGCCCGCGCCACCGCCGACGCGGTCAAGCTGCTGACCGCCCGCGGCGCGCAAAAACTGTTCCACTGCGGCGATATCTGCTCGCCGCGTGTACTGGACGAGTTGGCCGGCCGGGACGTCACCTTCGTTTGGGGTAACTGCGACGACCCCTCGCCGACGCTCCGGCGCTACGTACGTGACCTCGGGCTGACCTGGCCCCGGCCGCCGGTCGTCGTGGCCCCGGCCGGAAAAAAGATCGGCGTCTATCACGGACACGAACCAAACTTTCGAAACGCCGCATTCACGGAAAACCTGGACTACCTCTTCTACGGCCATACCCATTGCTACGCCGACGCCACCGAAAACGGGTGCCGGCTCGTCAATCCCGGGGCCCTTTACCGCGCCAGGGTACACACCGTGGCATTGCTCGACCTCGCCTCCGACAAGCTGACGTTCCTGAGAATCGATACCGGCCAAAAGGTCCAGGTCCCGACATGACCGTGTATTTCCAAGATCCGTCGCCCACGACAAACTGGAACAATGCGCGCTTGACTGTGTGGGCGTCCCTGCCGGTGGGCTCACCACCGGGACGGCGGTGCCACGGTGAATCGTTAACGGCTGTAGCGCAAACGCCGCGTTTCCCGGCGCGCCCATGCAGGTCCGGGAGTCGGCACGATGACGATCAGATTGCGGAGCGCTGCGTTTCGTCGTCCGAGTCAGTCTCAATCAAGTCGTCAGGCTCGCCAAAGGTCTCAGGCTGATCGGTCCAGTCGGGGGCGGACGTATCCACCAACTCGTCACCGCCGACGGACTGGCCTCGGGCCCGGCGCACGGCGTAGAGGACGGGGCCGCTGAAGGCGTAGATCACCGCCGCGAGAGAGAGGGTGAGTTGGAACTGGATCACCAGGGCGATCAGGCCCAGGATGACAATCATGACGACCTGGTGGAATGGTCGGCGGCGGCGGAGCAGCGCGTTGACCAGGTGGGGGTATGGGAATCGGCTGACCATGAGCAGGCCGAGGGCCATGGCAAACGGCGGCATGGCCCACTCGAGGGCGTTCGAGGCGGCGCTGAGGTCCTTGAGAAGATCCTTGAGCAAGTCCTGATGGAAAATGACGAGGCCCATGATCGCCGCCGCCGCCCCCGGAGTGGGCAGCCCGCTGAAGCCCACGTGGGCGGACTCGTCCGCCACGTTTTCGACGTTGAACTTGGCGAGCCGGAGGGCCGCGCAACAGACGTAGATCGCCGCCATCACCCATTGTGCCCGCCAGATGGCCCGTTCCCATCCGGCCAACGCCGAGATGTCCGCGGGCGCCACGGTGCAAAGTACGAGCACGGCCGGGGCCAGCCCGAAGCTGACGACGTCCGCGAGCGAGTCCAATTGGCCTCCGAACTCGCTGGTCTTTCGCGCGAAGCGAGCGAGGCGGCCGTCCATTCCGTCGAACACCATGGCCGCTATCAGGAGGTAGACCGCGAACGCCAGGTAGGTGGGGAAGAGGCTGTCGGGCCGGAAGTCGGCCCCGCCCGGCCGCACGCTCAACAGGCAGACGTAGATCGCGCCGAAGCCGCAGACCAGGTTGCCAAGGGTCGCGAGCGATGGCAGGACGGCGACCGTCTTCAACACGCGTTCTCGCCGTCGGCGCCGGCGTTCCGGATCCTTTTGACCAACCACTCTCAACGCAGTTCACTCCCCGTGCCGTCGGCCGGATCGACAGCCGCGTTCGCAGAGGCTTGCGGGCTTGCACCTCCGGTGGGCGCGAGCTGGGGGGCGTCGAATCGGACCAACACCGTCGAGCCGCCCTTGACCACATCGCCCACCTGAACCGCGGGCTTGAGCCCTTCGACGTCCGGAACGATCAATTCGGTGCGCGATCCGAATTTGATGAGGCCGAATCGCTCGCCCCGTTTGACCCGGCTGTTCGCCTTCAGCCGGCAAACGATTCGTCGCGCGAGAAAGCCCGCCACTTGCCGCACGACCAACGGACCCGGCATCCCCGCTTCCGGTTCCAGAACGACGGTCATGGACTCGTTGCGGACGCCGCTTTCGGGATGGCGGGCGTCCAGAAACTCGCCCGCTTGGTAATGCGTACGAACCACCCGGCCGCCACACGGCGACCGATTGACATGGACGTTGAAGATGGACAGGAAAATCCCGATGCGAAGCGCAGGGCCATCGATGCCGTCGTATTCGTCCAGCCGCGTCACTTCCGTGACTCGACCGTCGGCCGCGGAGACCAGCAGTCCCGGGCCTGTCGGGATGACACGGCGCGGGTCTCGAAAGAACGCCACGGTGAACATCCACAGGACCGCGAGCGGGACGGCCGCACACCACCACCACGGCGATCCGGCCACGGCCGCCCAGGTCGCCGCAGCCGCACCCACGCCGAGCGTGGCCGTCGATATTGCGATTTCACGGATTCCGTCACGTGCGATCGTCATGCAGGGTTCCGTCTCACTGGCCCAGAACGAGAAACGCGAGGCCGTCGCGGCCTTCACGATTTCCGGATTACGCCTGCTGAGGGGCCGTTCCGCCGCAGGGCGTCATGTCTCCGGATCATGATAATGGCCCGAACCGCATGCCGACAGCTTGGCGTCGGACTATTCGCCCCCTCGGGAAATGGATACATTATTGGGCATCAGATCGGGCCGCCGACTGCGACGCCGATCGAAACGGAGGATCTGCCATGATCACGGGCGGCAATGCGACCATCTACGTGTCAGACATGGATCGTGCAGTTCGGTTTTATACCGACACATTGGGATTGAAGCTCCAAGATCGTTACGGCGATTTCTGGGCCCAGATCGACGCCGGAGGCGGCTTCGCGCTCGGCCTGCACCCGACCGGTCCGAAATCGCCGAAGGCGGGGACGAGCGGATCGATTTCGGTGGGGCTGCTGGTGAACCGCTCCATCGATCAGGAGGTAGAGGATCTTTCCGCCAAGGGCGTTGTTTTTCGAGGACCGGTTGTCAGCGACGGTCCGGTCAAGCTGGCGTTTTTCGGCGACCCCGATGGCAACGATCTCTATCTTTGCGAAACCGGGCAGTGCTGACTTGCAATTGCCGAGAACGCAAGTTTTGGAGAATGGACAATGAGTGACGCACCGACGCCCGCGCCGAGCGAGCCACAGGCACCGACGATTTCGTTCGACGACTTCGCCAAGCTGGACCTGCGGGTTGCGAAAGTGCTGGAGGCCCACGATCACCCCAACGCCGATCGATTGATCGTGTTGAAGATCGACCTCGGCACGGAGCAGCGTCAACTCGTGGCCGGCCTTCGCGGCCACTACGAGCCGGCGGACTTGGTGGGCAGGCTCATCGTCGTCGTGAAGAACCTCGCCCCGAGAAGGATGCGCGGCGAGGAAAGTCAGGGCATGCTTCTGGCCGCGTCGGACGACGACAAGAACCGGGTCATTCTGCTTTCACCCGAGCGAGACATTGCCCCGGGTGCGGCCGTGTCATAGCGCTCGGTTTCCGGCATGTCACGATGACGTGGGCGTCATCCGCAGTGCCATTTCCTTGTTAGCCAACCATTCCGTGGCCCGCGTGCGGACGGCCTTGACCTCGGGGTTGGAGCCGGGGTCTACGCCGATCATTCGCGAATAAACCAGCGTCGTATCCGCCCAGAGTTGGCCGAGCACGGCGGAGGCGGTCAGGTCTACATTGTCAACGGTAACGAGGATCGTCGGCATCTTCTCACTGCACCGCTTGACATTGGCCATCGCTAGAATGAGATCGGTTTCGCCCGGCGTGAGGCCGCGGTGTTCTT
>JAPULF010000282.1 GCA_027295245.1 Planctomycetota bacterium | reverse complement strand
GTGCGGGACGCCGCATACGCAGTTCGATCCTACCGGAGGAGTCCGGTGCTTGCCGCGGTCATCATCCTCTCGTCGGCGCTCGGAATCGGGGCGAATACCGCACTCTTCAGCGTGGTGGACGCGGCGTACCTGCGGAAGCTGCCCGTACCGAATCCGGACCGACTCGTCGGGCTCCGGTGGCGGTCGATGAACTGGAGGCCCGAGCTCGGGGTCCGTGGGGCAGCTCGTACGACACTCAATTCCATGAGCAGCGCGGTCTTTCCAAGACGAGCGTTCGAGGCTTTCCTGGAGGGCGCCACAGTCCTCGACGTCTTCGCGTTCGCGAACCGGGTCGGTGCGAGCGTTGACGTGGACGGCCAATTGGATTCCACGACCGTCCAGGGCGTATCGGGGAACTACTTCGCGGCCCTGGGTGTCCCGGTTGTTCCAGGTCGACCGCTGACCGACGCGGACGACCTGGAAGGCGCCGAACCCCTGGCCGTGGTCAGCCACGACGCCTGGCAACGCCGTTTCGGGGGCGATCCCGATGTGGTCGGACAACGGATCCTCCTGAACGGGCATCCCTTCACGATCGTCGGCGTCGTCACGCCGGAGTTCCGCGGTACCGACGGCGAGGGTCTGTCCGAGTTTCTGGTGCCTCTGGCCTTCGAAACCGAAGCGACGGGAGCTAACATCACCTTCGACACCTGGGCGCTCAAGATCATGGGTCGGTTGAAACCCGGATTCACGCTGGAACAGGTTCGGGGCAATCTCGAAGGCGCGTTTCGCGAAGCCGCCGGGGCCACAGCGCGAACGCGGCCCGCCGGCGATGCGTTGCGGCTGGAAGCGGTGTCGTCAAGCCGGGGCGAGCCCAGTTATAGAAGCGGGCTGGACAGCGTCGGGCAGGTGGTATGGCTGTTGGGTGCAGTCTTTGTCGTCCTGCTGATGGTTGTGTGCATGACCATCTCGAATCTGCTGACGGCACGCGCCGGGTCCCGGCGTTATGAGATCGGCGTTCGGTTGGCGATGGGTGCGGGCCGGATTCGCCTCATCCGCCAACTCCTCACCGAAAGCCTGCTGCTGGCACTGGCTGGCGGCGGAGTCGGTGCCGCACTGGCTTACTTTGGCAAGGACTTGTTGGGCGCGACGATCGGGGGGGACCTGGACCTTAGGATCGATCCCGTTGTCCTGGCGTTTGCATTGACCGCATCCATCGCGACCGGCTTGCTCTTCGGGTTGATGCCTGCCGTGCAATCGACGCGAAGGGATGTCTACGGGTCGGTCCAGGCCCCTGGGCGAAGTCGTGGCCATTCCCGTTCCCGGCTGACGGCCGCGGTGCTCATCGCTCAGGTCGTGCTTTCGGTGGTCATCCTGTCCGGAGCAGGAGTGCTCGTTCAGACGCTCGGTCGTCTCCCTGACACTGACGGAGGCATCGATGCGTCGAATTTGACGGTCTTCCGGGTCAACATCGCACCGCTCGAGGGCGACACCGCACGTTACGGCGCCATGCTCGATGCCATCCGGGCCGTGCCGGGGGTCGTTGGCATAACATCGGAGAACGCGATCCTGGTGGGCCGCGGCGGAAGCAACATCAGCGGCGGGTCTTTCCGGCCCCTGGACGGCATCCAGGATCCTTCTCGGCCGTGGGGGGGGCGAGTCCGCCTGCACAGGGTTGGCGAGGACTACTTCGATGTCCTCGGTCTGCCCGTGACCGCCGGCCGCCGGTTCGGGCCGGGCGATGGTCCGGGGGCGCCGCCGGTCGCGATCATCACGGAGGGTCTGGCCCAAGGTCTGGGAGGCAACCCGCTCGGACGGATGATCAGGTATGGCGATCGGTCCCCTTTCGAAATCGTGGGCGTCGTCGAAGACATCGGCGTCGGCGACATTGGACGGGACGGTACGATCTTCATGCCGGCGTCACAGCGGAGTGGCGGATTTCTGAACGCAACGTTCGAGATGCGGACGGTCGGAAATCGCGCCGCTATCGTCTCCGCGATCCGCACGGCCGTTGCGGCCATTGATCCCCGTCTGCCTGTGTCTTACGTGACGACGGCAACCCAACTGATCGAAGCCCAGGTCGCGCCGGTGCGCCGCATGGCGCTCACATGGACCCTTTTCGGCTTGCTGGCGCTCGCGCTCACCTCCATTGGCCTCTACGGACTGCTCACCTACAGCGTCACGCGGCGAACCGCAGAGATCGGCATTCGGATGGCGCTCGGCGCGCGGCGTGTTCATATTGTGCGCTCTGTCGTTGGCCGGATGATGTTGCTCGTTCTTTTCGGCCTTGCCCTTGGCTTGGGGGTGTCCTGGATCGTCGACGCCTTTTTGAGGGCGTTCGTGTACGGTGCGAACGTGTACGACCCGGCATCGGTCGGTGTTGTCGCGATGGTGCTGCTCGGTGTTACCGGTCTGGCCGGGTACGTGCCAGCACGCCGGGCTTCCCGGATGGATCCGACCGCCGCGCTGCGATGCGAGTGAAAGAGCCACCAGCCGAATGCAGCTCGTAGATCGGCTTCCTCTTCTTTGCACTGGAGCGCCTCCGGGGGGCCGAGTGCGAGGGAACCTTCCGTTCAATCCCGATACACGCCGCAGCGTAGACCTATCCGCCAGACGGACGGAAATGACACAGAAGTCCTGAATTCTGGGTCACGCCTGTTCTCTCCCACAAGAAGACGGGTTGGACCTCGGAACATCGGTTGTTCTTCGCGGATTTCGCCTTTACTGATCGAAGGCGCAATATGTGAACGAGGGTCGCGGTCGACGGAGAACAGCGCGGTCGGCCTGTTTTCCCGAGCTGGCAGCCGCTTGACTCGCCCTTCCGGATATTGGACACGGACCCCACACGGAGGCTCCAGAGTTCATGACGC
>JAPULF010000281.1 GCA_027295245.1 Planctomycetota bacterium | reverse complement strand
GAACGCTTTTTCCTCGAGCAGCCCGAACCAGAGCTTGGCGCCGTCGGGGAGCGAGCCGGGAGGCGGTGGGACGAATGTTTGCGGCGACCCGTCGTCGGCGTAATGAATGATTCGGTCGTGGGACTCGTTGAAGATCGCCGGCGAAAGTTCTACATCGCCCTCGCCGGAGAAATCCTGGACGTCGACGACCTTGACCCCACCCTGGGGAAGCCGATCCAGGCCGGGTACACCCATGTCCACTCCGGTATCCAGAACCGCGATCACGACTCCTCGGCCGTCGTGCTCGGGATGGGCCCGGAGGTATTCGTCGATCGCGCAGGTGGACAGTGAAAGCTGCGTCCATGGCAGGTGATCATCGGCCCCGGCCGGCCGTGTCCCGATTAATGCAATACCCGCTATCGCCAGAAGCGCGATCTTTCGCATCTTTTTCCTCCGTTCATCGATCGGTGTTGACTGTTGTGACAAACTCAGTGCCCAGTCGACAGCATAGTGTTCTGTTGCGCGGCGTGCAAAGCGTGCAACCACATGCGTGAATCGGTCTCAGACGCGTTCGATTCCAAGGGCATCTTCGGGTCCGGTGTGACGCGCAGCGATTGACCACCGTTGCAGGCAGACATAGACTTGCCCCATGAGCAACGCGACTATCGCCATTCTCGATTTCGGCTCTCAATATGTGCAGTTGATTGCCCGGCGAGTCCGCGAAAACCAGGTCCATTCACTCATATTTGCGCCGGACGTCGGGCCCGACGCGCTGCGCGAACACAACGTGATCGGCATCGTTCTTACGGGCGGGCCGGCCAGCACCTATTCTGACTCCGCGCCGCGGGCGGATCCGGGCATTTTCGATTTGGGCGTTCCGGTATTGGGCATCTGTTACGGCATGCAGGTTGCCTGCGAGCAGATGGGGGCGTCCGTCCGGGCGGCCGGTGCGCGCGAATACGGCCGTACGGGGCTCACGTTGGTGGTTGACGATCCGCTGCTGGCCCACGTTTCGAATCCCACGCATGTCTGGATGTCGCACGGCGACGTTGTGGACGGCTTCGGAGACGAGTTTGCCACGCTCGCCCGCACGAAGCATTGCCCTCACGCGGTGGTGAAACACCTGCGCCGGCCTTTTTACGGCGTTCAGTTTCATCCCGAGGTCACGCATACGCCGGAAGGCGGGCAGATACTTCGCAACTTTCTGTTCGAAGTCTGCCATGCCGAAGGCACGTGGTCGGCGGGCTCGATCATCGAGCGGTCGGTTGCGAACCTTCGCGGTCAGATATCCGGAGACCTGCGGGTGCTTTGCGGACTGTCCGGCGGGGTCGATTCGGCCGTGACCGCGGCGCTGTTGCATCGGGCGGTGGGGGATCGGTTGACTTGCATCTTCGTGGACAACGGGCTCTTGCGGGCCCATGAGCGCGACCGGGTCGAAGCGCTGTTCCGGGGGAATTTCAGTATCGACCTTCGCGTGGTCGATGCCGAACGGCGGTTTCTTTCGGCGTTGGCCGGGGTGACCGACCCGCAGGAAAAGCGACGCATCATCGGGCACGAATTCGTCAACGTTTTTCGCCACGAGGCTGGGGAGATTCCGAACGCGCGTTTTCTTGCGCAGGGCACGCTCTATCCGGACGTGATCGAGTCGGGGCATTCGTCGGCGGGGAAGGCGGCGAACATCAAGCTTCACCACAATGTCGGCGGGTTGCCCGCGGAGCTGGGGTTCGAACTTGTCGAGCCGCTTCGCGATTTGTTCAAGGACGAGGTTCGGCGAATCGGGGAGGTGCTGGGGCTTCCCGAAGAGATCGTGTGGCGGCATCCGTTTCCGGGGCCGGGGTTGGCGGTTCGCATACTCGGCGAGGTTACGCGGGAGAACTGCGACCTCTTGCGGGTGGCGGATCAGATCATCATCGAAGAGATCAGGGCGACGGGATGGTATCGGAAGATTGCGCAGGCCTTCGGGGTTCTGTTGCCGATCTCCGCGGTCGGCGTCATGGGAGACGGCCGGACTTACGCGGACCAACGCGTGGTTGCGGTGCGTTTTGTCGAATCGACGGATTTCATGACGGCCGACTGGGTGCATATCGACCCGGTGGTGCTCGGCCGTATCTCGACGCGGATTACCAATGAAGTACCCGGCATCAACCGGGTTGTCTATGACATTACCAGCAAGCCGCCCGGCACGATTGAGTGGGAATAGCTGGTTCGTTCCGCGTCAACAGTTACAGGTGGCCTGTAACTGGTGGCATGAAGCCTGTAAGTGGATACCCCGATGCCCGACACGACTATTCGAGCCCGATTCGCACCGTCACCCACCGGCTATTTGCACGTCGGGGGGGCGCGATCGGCGTTATTCAATTGGCTCTATTGTCGCAAGCACGGCGGCACCTTCATTGTTCGCATCGAGGACACGGACATTCAGCGCAACATCGAAGGGGCCGAGCGGAAGCTGATGGAGGACCTTCGCTGGCTCGGTATGGATTGGAATGAAGGACTGGAAGCGGGCGGGGACTTCGGTCCGTATCGCCAGAGCGAGCGCTTGCACCTTTACAAGGACGCGGCGGATAAACTGCTTGCCTCCGGAAACGCTTATTACGCCTTCGACACGCCGGAGGAACTGGATTCCATGCGGAAGGCGGCCGAGCGCGAGAAGCGGGGGTTCAAGTATCCTCGGCCGGACCCCCTGCCCACGGCCGAGGACGCCGAGCGGGCCCGGGCCGAGGGACGGCCGGTGGTGGTGCGATTCAGGATT
>JAPULF010000280.1 GCA_027295245.1 Planctomycetota bacterium | reverse complement strand
TTGATTTGCCCGTTCCGTTGCCGCCCAATCCACCGTTGATCACGTTGCCGCCAAACGAGTTTGCGTCGGACAACCTGACCCTGCCGCCCGGCCTGGACACCCCGGCCGGCGGACTCAAGGTTTCCGGCCTGCTCGGCACTTACCTCAAGGCGCCTTATATGCACGACGCGGGCGTGGCCGTAGGCACCGGGGCTCTCGCCATCGCTGAAGACGGGAGTTACACCATTGTCGACAGCGGTCCGATCGGCGTCGCGGGGACCACCAGAATCAGCGTGCCCTTGAGCGCCGCCCATTCCCTTCGGGCCATGTTGGATCGCACGCTTCGCTCCATTGTGACGAGTCGAAACTTGGCGGACCCCGACCTCGTTCGGGCCCACATCGACGGCACGGGGCACGAATTCTGGGTGGATCCGGCGGCGGGCTTCACGGGTCGCCAGCAGAGCGACCTGGTCGATTTCCTCCTCTCCCTCGACGACAATCCCGGTGAATTCTGATTCGTACCCGGTCGTAACTGCGCTTTTTTCGAGCCGCGCCGAAAAACGAGCGACGACCCGTTTCGATTGCCGACATAAGAGTCATCAGTACGGACTCGATACGGTTTTCAGTCAAACCGCCGGCTCGTTCACCATGGAATTCGATTCTGCTTGCGAGATCATAAGAAGGACGCGGAAGATCGAAGGATGGTTCTGGCCGGCGGCGGCCCACCTCTTCGCCTTGCTGGACGAGATTCAAAAATCGGTCGGCATAGAGGGCAACATATTCGAGATCGGGGCCTATCACGGCAAGAGTGCGGTGTTGTTGTGCGCGATGCTGAGGGGGAATGCCGAGTCCCTGGGAGTCTGCGATCGATTTGGCTGTTCGTCCGACCGAAATGTCGCGGGATTTCGCCCACAATTCGATCGCACGATGCGGAATCACTCTTCGGCGGGCAGTTGCCTGCGCGTTCTTCAGAAAGACTCCGCCGATTTGACGCCCGAGGAGACCACGACGAATTGCCGTTTTTTTCACATTGACGGCGGACACGGCGGCCGGGAGGTCTACGATGATCTGGTCGTCGCATCCAAGGCGGTCGGCCCGAACGGATTAGTCGTTCTGGACGACTTCCACAATTCCGCGTGGCCGGGCGTGGCCGAGGGATTCTTCAGATTCATGCATGAACGGCCGGGCGAATTCGTGCCGCTTGCGGTGGGGTTCAACAAGGGTGTGCTGACACGGCCGTCGGCCCATGGACTGTATCGGCGGTTCTTGAACGATCCCGCACGGTGTTGGGCGGCGATTCCGAGGGGACCCTTCAGCGTCAAGACGATCGAGTTTTGCGGGGTCGACACGGTCTTGTTTCACACCCCCAGCCATCGCAGCCCCGACCTGCGCCGCTCTATTCTCTCGATCGTGCATCAGCACCGTCCGCGCTTCGCGGATGCCCTCGGCAGAGTGCTACGCTATCATCGTTCACGAACGGCTTGATCCCCTGCGTCGAGTGCCCCGATGATTCCCCGGACCGATTCGAGGTAGGCCGGAGCCGGATCGGGATACGAAAAGGACTCCGGAAGGCCCCATTTGGCGAACAACTTGGCGTTGTCTTCGTCGGCAATCTTCAGATCCTCGCTCTTTCGCGCGTCGATCAGTTCCTCGTGGTGGATGAGGGCCTCTCTGCATCCGACCACTCGAAGCCCGGCCTCGCGCTGGACCTTCAATGACAAGTCCGGATCCCAGGCGCAGAAATAGTAACGCTCGTCGAGATAACCGACCTGCTCCAGTAGCCCGCGGCGAAGGAGTCCGAAGTTGGCGTACGGCACGCCGCGCACGTTGAAGATGGTGTACGTGGTGCCATCTCGATTGACCGAGTCCAGCCGGTTTCGTTTCCGCCCCATGTTGTGGTAGAAGGCGATCATTCCGACTTCATCCGATTCGGGGCGTTCGATCATTCGGATCGCGGCCTCGACGGCGCCGGGCAAGGGATAGGCATCGTCGTTCAGCCAGAGAACATAGTCACCCTCCGCCGCCTTGAATCCCTTGTTGTACGCCCGCGTAGCGCCCTCGCGCGTCCGCTCCGGAATAAAGCGGACGTCAGCCTGGTCTTCCAGCCAAGACTCGGTGCCGTCGCCGGCCCCGCTTCCGACAACGATCGTTTCACGCGGTACGTTGATGTTCGCGCGAATACCCGCGATGCATCGCTCGAGGCGCGCGCGTCTCGCATACGTCGCGATGACGATGCTGACGACGGGTCGGCTGTTCCGGCATGATGTCGCGGCGTTGCGTTTCATCTTGCCCCGGGCTCCACTTTCGATATCGACCTCAACGACCCATTTCCGGCGGCCGGAATCGATTTTCTGGGCGACCGTCTGCGCGAAGCCGTCAGGGCTTCGGCCGAACGCCGTCATCGGGGGATTGCGGCTTGGCCGGGGACACCTGGTCGACGATTTCGTACATGTCCCGAGCGGGCAGCGTCGCGGCGCGAAGGGCCATGGTATCCGCGTCGCTGTCGGTCGATTCGGCCAACATCAATTTGAAGTGGTCGGTCAACAGGAACATGATTGATCGCCCGGTTGCCCGGTCGGTGAACACCACGTGCGCCTCCTCGTTCGTCGCATTCTTCAAGACGAGGTTGAGCTTCCCGACGGAGGCTCCGGTTGCGGCCTGAACGCCGTCCGCGATGCTGGCGAATTTTGCCACCAGCGGTACCGCAACCGTGACGCGCATGTCGCCGCCGTTCCGAACCAGGCCGAGAAACTCCAGGGCCCTTTCGCCCATTCGATATCCGCCCACTGCGCCGGTTCGGACGTCGCCATGAATTGCGGTGATGGCCTGCAACATTCCGCTCACGTCGACCTCTCCAATCACTCGAAACGTCAGAGAGGTCCAGAAGCTCTCCCATTGG
>JAPULF010000028.1 GCA_027295245.1 Planctomycetota bacterium | reverse complement strand
GGCGGATTTTGAAATCGGTAGCGACTCGTTCACCAGCAAGGCGAGGAACACGCCCGTGACGGCGATCAACCCGACGCCGACATAGCCCGGCCACCGGCGATAGGCCGGCTCGCGCACATCGCGGTTGTCGACCAGACCCTCGAGCGGTGGACGACGGCCGGAGCGCATGGACGGCACGAGCGCCGCGGCGACGGTCACGCCCGGACCGATGATCGCCGCAATCAACAGGGTCTCCGCGCTGACCCGCAGATCCGGCAGGGCGATGCCGAGCATCTGTTCCATCACGCCCGTCAGCGCGACGGACATGCCCAAGCCGGCCACGATGCCCAGACCGGTACCGACAACGCCGAGCACCAGGGCCTCGGCAAGGAGCATCCGCGTCACCTGGGAACGCGTGGCCCCGATGGATCGAAGAATCGCAAAGTTGCGCGTGCGTTCACCGAGACTCATCAGCAGCGAGTTCAGTATGACAAACCCGCCCGCCACCAGCGAGACCACGCTCATGACGGACAGCCCGAGTTCCGCCCCCAACACTAAGTGTCTCGCGACGGACCCACGCGCCGCCGGTGTTTGCACATCAAGGCCGACGGGCAGCCGCTCTCGAATCGCATCCTCGACCCGCCCGATTCCGGCTCCCTTGTCGAGGATAATCTGCACGGCGTTGACCTGCCCATTCAGCGCGAAAACCCGCTGGGCCGTTGCCAGCGGCATGAACAACACGGCCCCACCGTTGACCGCCGCGGCCCCGGTGGGCTTCAGAAGTCCGGCAACGGGTAACTCGACGACACCGATCGGAGTCAGCAGGCGCGCGGTTGCGCCGGTCTTCAGTCCGTGGGTCGCTGCAAAACCGGTCTCCAACAGAATCGCATCGGATGAACCAAGCCGGTCGCCGACGGCGAGTACACAGTCTCGGGTCGCCTCGTCGCGCACGGGGTCGACGCCCATCGCCAGCATGGGGACGACGCCGGCCGGGCCCATCAGCCCCAAGTGCATTTGAATGACCGGCACGGTGGCCGCCACGCCACGAACGTTCTCGAGATCGCCGGAAACCGTGTCTTCAAAGCCACCGTAGCCCGGTGCGATGACCTCGAGAGAGGCCCTGCCGGTGATGGCGTCGAACATGTCGCGAAACCCGAATCGCGTCGATTCGATCGTGATCGAGATTGACACGATGGCCGCCACGCCGATCACGATGCCCAGCAGTGTCAGTACCGTACGACCCGGCCGGCGGCGCAGCTCCTTGACGGAATAGGTCCTCAACATCACGGCGGCGATTCCAGGTCCTGCAGGATTTCGTCGACTTCACGGCCCGGCGGCAAGGTTTGCTCCTGAACCACGCGACCGTCGCGCAAGTGAATCAGTCTGTCGGCCATGGCCGCGTGACGTGCTTCGTGCGTTACCATCAGGATGGTTTGCCCCTGCTCCTCGACGAGGCGCCGGAGCAGCATCACGATCCGATCGCTACTCAGACTGTCGAGATTCCCGGTGGGTTCATCGGCGAGCAGGATCAGCGGTTCGTTTACCAATGCCCGGGCCACGGCAACGCGTTGCTGTTCTCCCCCCGAAAGCTCGGTCGGCAGGTGTTTTCGCCGCTGTCCGATGCCGACTCGATCCAGCGCGGCCGCTGCCTTCGAGTGCGCTTCCGCCCGACTCGTTCCGCCGATGACTAGCGGCAGGGCGACATTCTCTTCGGCCGTCAGGATGTTGAGCAGGTTGAAGGCCTGAAAGACAATGCCGATATTTCGGCGGCGTAGCAGCGTCAGTTCATCGTCGTTCAATGTCGAAAGGTCACGGCCCGCAACACGAATCGTGCCGGAATTCGGCGCGTCCAGTCCGGCGATCAGATGAAGTAGCGTGCTCTTGCCCGATCCGGACGGCCCCATCACCGCGGCGAAATCGCCCGCCGAAAGGTTCATGTCCAGGCCGCGCAGGGCTTCTACCTTGGACTCGCCGGAGCCGAAGACGCGTGTCAGCCCGCGAACCTCCACCGCCAGTGTACTGCCGTCGTCCGTCACCGCGTGTCTTCCTCGCGAAAAAGTTCCTCGCACCGATCCAGCCACTTGGCAAACGCCTCCAACCGAAAGACCGCCAGGTCCAACAGCAAAACCGTGCGCAAGGGCGCCTTTTGTTCGGCGGCCTTGGCCCGGGCCTGGGTGATTTCGTGGAGTCGTTCGAGGCACTCGCGACGCTCGACCGCCAGCGTCTCGAACGCGTCGGCGCCGGCCAGCCGCCTTGTCAGCATCAGCTTCACGAAGGTCTCGTTCCGAAGATCCAGATCGAACTTGGACGGCTTCTTCAGCCAATCGTACAAACGGCGGCGTCCGTCATCCGTGAGCCGGTAGACCTTCTTGTCCGGCCGTGCGGACTGGTTCACGACCTCATTTTGCACCAATCCGTTGCGTTGCAGTCGTTCGAGCGTGGTATAGACCTGGCCGAAGTTCAGTTTGGCGCGCGGCACCAACTGATCTTCATAGGCCGTTCGCAGTTCGTATCCATGAACTGGACCGCTAGCGAGCAATCCGAGAATGGCATTCTGCATCGACAAGGTTTTTTCTCTCATTCGCCCTGGTATATATCATGAAAATATATACTCAGTATCTAACTTGTCAAGTGCATAAAAACCCGATTCGATTACCCATAAAGTGTAAATATTACCCATTCCAGACCTGAGAATGTCGCGCATGCCGCTCCAGGCCCGGTTGGCCCATTGGTACGGCACTTGCTCAAGCATTCTGGGGACTGGGATGCCCTGGAGGGAATCCGCCCTCATTCCTTACACCGTATCGAAGGACGTGCGATCGTGAAATTGGTACCGGTACGAATCATTGGAACGGGAAGTTTCCTCCCAGGGCCGGCTGTCCCAAACGATCGACTCGAACAAATCCTCGGCCCGCTCTCGGAAGCCCCGCTCAAAGTTCGCAGCTTTGTCGAAAACCTCGGGCCCAAGATGCTCGAACGCGCCGGCGTCACGACCCGACACCTGGCGGTCGATCCCGTCACGGGGGATATGACGCAGACCTTCAGTAGCATGGCCGAAGTCGCGGGTCGCCGGGCCCTTGAAATGGCCGGCAAGGACCCCGGCGAGGTCGAGTTGCTGATCATGTCGTGCCCTTCGTATGACCAAAGCACCCCGCCGACTAGCGCGCTGCTGCAGGAACGGCTGGGCATCGAGACCTGCGCTGAGATGGAAATCCATTCGAATTGCGCGGGGGTTGGCAAGGGCGTTCAGATCGCCAGTCACGCACTGGCTTGCGGGCAATACCGAACCGCGCTGGTCTGCTACAGCCAGCTCTCGTCGGTCTATCTGCGGAGCTGTTACTTCAATCAAGCCAAGATGACCAAGCCGCACGCGGCGCTTCGCTGGATTCTGGCCGACGGCGCAGGGGCTGTGGTTCTGCGGGCCGGAGAGAATGGTACGCCGGGACACGCACTACTCGGCACGCACGTCGAATCGGTGGGCGCCAATCGACCCGCGGGAATGACGGCGGGCGGGGCTGCCGCCGATCTGGTCAAGGCTGAGCGGCAAATTCCGCAGATGTACGATAGCGGAGCCCATCACCTTTGGCAGGACTTCACGGCGGTCCACGAGAATGCCGCCCCGCTGCTGCTGGAGGGGATTTGCCGCGCGATCGAGAAGCACCAAATCGCGCCCGAATCCGTCGATCATTACGTCGTGTCGATCCCGACTCGGCAGCTGTACGACCAGCACATTCCGGCCTTTCTCGATCGGCTCAAGATTACGCCCGACAAGATCAAGTTCCGCTCGGGTGAAATCGGCTACTGTGGCGGGGCCGCGACGCTCATCCATCTCGACGATATGGTCCGATCGGGCGAGTTGCGGGATGGCCAGTTGGTGGTGGTCCACGCCGTGGAATCGAGCAAGTGGATGACGGCCGGATTCATCGTTCGGTGGTAGGCAACTAGCCGGCCTTTTCAGCTTTTCTTGGGTGATGTCGGTCGTATGGGCTCGGCCTCCGCTTGGCCCGCGGGAATGACTGCGGTATGTTGACCGCCGATCGCGTCGCCCGGTTGCTCGATTCGCGTTTGCAAGCAAGGTGCCGCCGAGAGGATGGTTATGCGGATTCTGGTAGTCGGTGGCGGCGGACGCGAACATGCCCTCTGCTGGAAACTGCGGCAATCTGTCGGATCGCCGACCATCTACTGCGCCCCCGGCAACGCCGGAACGGCGACAGTCGCAACCAATGTGAAGACGCCCGCAGATGACATCGACGGGCTCTTGTCCTTCGCTAAGGAAACCCGGATCGATCTGACGGTCGTGGGGCCCGAAGACCCGCTGTGCCGTGGAATCGTGGATCGGTTCGTGGAGGCCGGGCTGCGAATCTTCGGACCGACCGCGGCGGCCGCGCGGCTGGAGGGAGACAAGGCCTACGCCAAAAAGCTGATGCGCGAGTGCGGCGTGCCGACCGCCGAGGCACGCGTATTCGGGCCGACGGAACAGGAACTGGCATACCGAAAGCAGCCGGGCAGAGAGCGGGACGAATCCTTTCCGGACAGCTTCAAGCGAGGATATGAGCTTGCCTGCGACTACGTCGAAAGCCGGGACTCCGGGTTGGTCGTCAAGGCCTCCGGACTCGCCAAGGGCAAGGGCGTATTTGTCCACCAAGATCCGAAAGACGCACTGGCGACCCTGAAGTCACTCATGGTCGATCTCGAACTCGGCGAAGCGGGCGAGCGCGTCGTAATAGAAGAACTCCTGACCGGACCGGAGGTCAGCGTTATGACGCTGGTCGACGGCCGCAACATTTACGTCCTGGAGTCCGCCTCCGACCACAAGCGATTGGGCGAACGCGACACGGGCCCGAACACCGGCGGCATGGGGGCCTACAGCCCGTCGGACACGTTGACCGAAGAAGTTCTCGAAGTCGTCGTGCGGGACATCTTCGTGCCCATCGTCGACTGGCTGCATCGCGAGGGCGTCGTGTATCGCGGCGTGCTGTATGCGGGATTAATGTTGACTGCGGGGGGTCCGAAGACGTTGGAGTTCAATTGCCGCTTCGGCGACCCCGAGGCCCAGCCGGTCCTGGCCCGGATGCAGAGCGATCTGGTGGACGCACTCGAGGCCACAATCGACGGCAGACTTGATCAAATCGAGATTCAGTGGGATCGCCGGTCGGCCGTATGCGTCGTCATGGCCTCGCATGGCTACCCCAAGGAATTCGAATCCGGCAAACAAATCGTGGGACTCGAGCAAGCGTCGGATCTGGATTCCGTACACGTCTTTCACGCGGGAACCGCGATTCGTGATGAAGACGTCGTAACGGCGGGCGGGCGTGTCTTGGGCGTAACGGGCCTCGGCGACACCTTGGAAAGGGCCCGGTCGCGTGCCTATGAGGCAACCAAGCTGATCCAATTCGACGGGGCGTATCTCCGCGGCGATATCGCCATGCGAATCAGCGACAAATAGACCATCGTAAAACAGGAAATACGTTCATCGGATGGGCACAATGTCGACGGTCGGGCAATTCAACGGCAAGCGGGTCGTGGTCGCCGGCCTGGGCCGATTCGGCGGCGGCATCGGCGTGACACGCTGGCTCTGCAAACAGGGCGCCCGTGTCGTGGTGACCGATCGGGCCTCGCGAGATGACCTGAGCGAGAGCATCACGGCGCTGGAAGGGCTGCCGGTCGAATATCAGCTCGGCGGCCACGACGAATCGGCCCTGGATCAATGTGACCTGCTGAGCGTCAGTCCGGCTGTGGACAAGGCCCATTCCGAGTTCTTTCAGGCGGCCGTCCTGCGCGGCGTACCATGGACCAGCGAGATGAACCTGTTCCTGGAGCGCTGCCCTGCGCGACTGGTCGGGATCACCGGAACGGTCGGCAAGAGCACGACGACCGCCATGTTGGGAACCGTTCTCGACGCAGCGAAAGAAACCCCGTCCTGGTCGCACGGTCGGGTCTGGCTCGGAGGCAACATCGGCAAGTCGCTTCTCGACGACCTGCCGGACATGAACCCGGACGATGTCGTCGTGCTGGAGCTGTCGAGCTTTCAGTTGGAGGACGCCGCCGCGATTCGCAAGAGCCCCGACATCGCCCTGATCACGAACATCCGAGACAATCATCTCGACCGCCACGGAACAATGGCATCCTACGCCGCCGCGAAAGCGAACATCTATCGATACCAGCGCAAAGGCGGATTGGTCGTTCTGCCGCTCGGATTGGAGTTGCC
Organism: Planctomycetota bacterium; assembly: GCA_027295245.1. Classification (GTDB taxonomy): domain Bacteria; phylum Planctomycetota; class Phycisphaerae; order UBA1845; family UTPLA1; genus JAPULF01. Next base: position 1,567 of record JAPULF010000028.1, on the reverse strand, counting down.
GCAAGAACTTGACGACGCCAGATCGCGCTTGCCTCGGTGGGGCTACGCCGTCGAGCCCGACGGTCGCACGATCCGAATCGAGTCCGTGACCGCCGCCCGACGCAATGAGTTTCACGTAGGCGGCGTGTCCCTTGCGGTTCCAGGACCGCACAACATTGCCAATGCGGCGGCGGCACTGACGCTCTCGCGAATACTCGGCGTAGATGATGACACCGCCCTGAGTGCGTTGGCCTCATTCACCGGCCTGCCGCACCGGCTGGAGTTCGTCCGCGAATTCGAAGGAGTGTGTTACTACAACGACTCCAAGGCCACCACGCCCGAGGCGGCCATCACCGCCCTGCGGGCCATCGACCGCCCGGTCGTCATGATCGTCGGCGGGTCGGACAAGGGCATCTCGTTTGTCGACTTGGCCGTCGAGCTGGGCAACCGCGCCAAGGCCGTGGTTTGCCTGGGCGCGACGCGGGAGCGTATTGCGGCGGACGTCCGCGCCGCCGTGCAGAGTCGAAATGGCCCGAAACCACAGACGGTGTGCGTCGGCGGATTCGCGGAAGCCGTAACGGCGGCACGCGGCTTTGCGGAACGGGGGGACGTCGTCCTCCTGAGCCCGGCCTGCGCCAGCTTCGACATGTTCAAAAACTACGAAAAACGCGGAGACGCGTTTCGGTCGATTGTGGCAAGCTGGACAAGAAGCCCTCCCAACCGGGATCGTCAGACCACCTGGACGACATGAATTGCGATGGCGGCGTCGACAACAGCGACGTAGAGCCCTTCGTTCTTGCGATCATCGACCCGACGGCCTTCGTTCAAACCGTTTCCTGCAACATCAAACGAGCCGACATGAATCTCGACAATCAACGGAACGGGGCGGACATTCGTCCGTTCGTCTACAAACTGCTTCAACCCTAGCGTGGTCCGTTTATCGCAAATCGATCCGATGTCTCGGTCCTGATTCTCCGAGAGGCTCGGCACGTGCGACTCGCGCCAGGGTCCGAGTATTCGGGCGTTTGCTTCCGTCTCCCGCTGCCTCTACCATTTCATGGAGAGGTTGCGAGAGGGCCCTCCCGACATTCCTAGACTCAGGCCGCGGCCGGCCTTTTCAGAGAACCATGCCATGAAAGTACGCTGTCCACGTTGCCAACAAAAGCTGGGCGTTCCCGACAAGTACGCCGGCCGGGCCATTCGCTGTTCCGCCTGCAACCGGGCCTTTACCGTTCCGAAGGCCAAGATCGCCACCAGCGGCCCCGGCGCCGATTCGACCCTCGATCTGGAGGGCCTCGCCAAACTCGAATCCCAGACCACCGAAATGGACTCCGGGGAACTGGCGGAAGTCCATGCGTCGACCGCGTCGAACCAGGCCGGCCAGGACGGACCGACCGCCCGAACGTGTCCCAACTGCGGAAAACAAACGCCGGTAGATGATCTGAGCGTCGAGGTTCTCTGCTCCCACTGCTGGCAGACGATTCCGGCGCTAGCGGCCGGCGACGCCTACGAAATGGGAGACACCAAGCTCGTCGGCTACAGGGGCACGGCCACGGGGTCGGTCGGATTCTATGACGGGCTGACGTCC
>JAPULF010000279.1 GCA_027295245.1 Planctomycetota bacterium | reverse complement strand
TCGCGACGATGCCCAGATCGAGTTCGCCGACCGGTTCGTACGCGGCGAGCACCCGCTGACCCCGGTAATCGCTGGCCACTGTGGTCCCGGTTTCACCCGACAACGCCCGACGCATCGGCTCGGCGAGCGGGCTGCCCTTGAAGGAAATGCGATTGTATTTTCCGGAATCGTCGTGCCGGCGGTCCAGAAGAAAAACCATCGTGTCACCCTCGAGGCGAGCAAGCGTGAACTCACCGGTCTCCCCGATACCCTGATGGTGACGGTGGGCATCGACGATCTGGCTCAACGTAGCAGCGGCACCGCCGCCGACATTGGCATCCTGACTGTGAATGCGATCGAATCGGGCAACCGCTTCTATCAGGCGGACCTGGGCGTCGACGGTCTCCATGAGGGCCAGTCCCTGCTGCTCAAACGCGGTTTGATACAGGGAATAGATCGCCACCGTGCCGACGATCACCGCGATCAGGGCCATCGTGACGAGCGAATAGCCCAGGACCTTAAGCCGATCGCGCGGCTCGGCGCGTTTGGCGATGTGATCGGTCGGACTGCTCAAACGACGCTTCAGAGCTGCATACCCAAAGACGGCGAACAACGCCGTGAGCGCCGCCAGCGCGAGTGCGATCCAGTTGTAGCGACTGGCGTCCTTTCGAAGGCTCTCAACTTCACGGGCCGTCCGCTGCTCCACAAGCCGCAGAAAATCGGCAATCGGCTGCATGATGCCGGCCTTCGCGGCGTGGTATTCATCGCCGTGCAAGAGCGAACGCGCCAGCTCCATGTCAGGAGCCTTCTCGAGTCGGTATTCGCCCGACCCGTCATCGAACTTGCCCTTGACCGCGTTCATCGCCTCGGTCTCGAGTTGAACCAATGCATCCGACCGGTCCTGGGCCTCTTCAAGCAAGCGGAATTCCTGTTCGGAAAACTGGAGTTTCCGCATCAGGTCCTTCAGCGCGGTGGCGGAGCCGACGGCAGGCGGCCGTTGCTTTCGGGCGACCACCCTATCCCAGTAAATGCTGTCGTAGTTCGCAGGCCGGGCCTGTTCGCCGTTTCGGATCGCCAGGATGTCCCAAAAATACTGTTCGTAGATGGGATCGCCGGTCACCACGTAGGTTCGGGCCATGCGGGTCAGATCGTCGGAACTCCGCCGAAGTTCCTCCGCCAATTTGTTGGATTCGTACCGTCGCGTTTCGCTGTCGCCGAGTCGCTCATGCGTCCGAACGCCCAGCCACACGGTGAACGCCAGCACGGCCAGCAATCCGACCAGCGCTGCGAAGATGGAAACGTATGTGTTTCGGGGCGACATTTCGACGTTACCTTGACTGCTTTACACCTTTGTCTGCATGTGCCGTGTCGAACTGCTCGTTCATTGCGATGAATCCGGCCGACGCCGAGATCTGATTTCCCAACAACTGTAGCCATCGTAGACGCACACGGAGATGAAGGCGAAACACGCCTTGTCCATCAGGATGCGAGAGAATCGATGACGCATAACGGGCGACCAATTCTATCGCAATCCAACGCCGGCAGGAACCGAATGTTCCTCCTCGACAAATGCCGAGAGCGATTCGATCACCCCCTCCAACAGGGCCCTTGACTCCGCCGGCTCCAGACAGGCATTCATTGCCGTGATGCTGAATTCCAATCGATCGCCGAAGATCGTCGGGGAGACCACGACGGATGTCGTGGGTCCCGTGGGCGCGGCGCGAGTATATCGCGTGATGGCGGAAGCAGCACTACCAAACCGGCTTGGATCGATGCGGACCGTGCTCAGGCCGGCACAAATCGGGAAATACCTGCGGTAGCTGGCCCGCTCATTTCGGATTCCGAGCACCGGCCACACATGTTTGGCCCAGCGTACGCGAATCGTCGAAACCGTTTGGATCGCCTCCGGGTGCCTCTTGTACCACGACGTCTGGGCGGCGATTTCGTCCAACATCTTGTCGAACCCGAGGTTCGGCCGCTTGAGCATGACGACCAGGTTATGCAGCCGCACACCCAGCCCGTTGCACCCGTTCGACCGATCGGACCGGTCCGTGACGACCGTTCCCAGTGCGAAATGCGGAGCGCTTTCCCGGGAGGCGCGATAGGCCGGTGTTTCCAGGATGGCGGCACCGATGGCGGCAAGGAACGCGTCGGTAATGCCGATCCCGCGGGCCTTGCACCTGCAAGCCAGATCGGTCGCCAGTCCCTCGGGGGCGGAGCGTATAACAACGTGAACACCGCCGTCGGAGGATTTTTTTTCGGGAAAGCTAAACGCATTACTTCGCATCAACCGCGTGAGGCGCGCCAACCGGAGGAATCCTCGGAAACGACCGCCCTTCTCGGCACGCCAGTCAGCATGACCGGTCCGGCACGACGTCGGGGGCTCGTCGTTCGATGCGATGGCCGACCCCGAATAGCGCCGAAGCACGTCACCCAGGAACTGCTCGATGCTGCGACCGTCGGCAACCACGTGCCGGTACCACAGCACGATCTCGTGTGCGTCGAGTCCCTCCTCCTCCATGATCCACCACCGAAACGGGCGGCACGGTGTATCCGCAAACCGCAAGTTCAGTCCGTCGGTGAGTACCCGGTGCACGTTATCGCGGTTCTCGGGGTCGACGGACGCCGTCTCGATGTCGATATCGCCCACGGCGCTCCACGCAAGCGATCGATTCGCCTGATCGATCGTCACCTCGCCGATCCCTCGGGCCCGGCAGGCCTGCTGGATGGCTTCGCGCAATTTCCCGGCGTCGGCCGGCCCCTTGATCCGAACGGCATGGGCGGCATTGTAGGGCTGGACCTCCTCCCACATGAGCATGACCCGCTGGAAGATGTTCATCTCGTGGGCCGAGTCCGACCGAACGGCCGGTTGTGATTGCAACCCGGTATTCTGCGGGCCGTTGGCGTGGTTTCGGTCGGGTGACGGACGGGGCTTGCGAAACCGCGGGATGAACCGGCCGGTGTTGCGGCAGTACGATTCGTAGGACTCGCCGAACCGTTGCCGAAGGAACCGCTCCTCGTTGCGGGCTTTCAGGTTGAGGAGCGTGATGTGTATCGTTGCGACTACCAGCATGGCGGGTGCCGGCAGAATAATCACCGAACAGACCATGATGAGGCTTCCCAGGGCATAGATCGGATGCCGCGCCCATGCGAAGGGTCCGTCATCGATGAGCCTGCTCGAGTCGGAGTCCACGCCCATGCGCCAAGCCGCCCCCATGTGCCGCCAGCAGACGACCGACAGTGCCAACCCGACCACCGCAACGACCGCCCCGGCCCACCGCATGGCAATGAGCAGAGGATGGGCGTCCGCAATGTCCGGTACGCCTGAAAGAGCGTCGGTGCCGATGGGCTCGATGGCCGCGGCAAAAGGCAGGTGCATCCACGCGGCCAGCGTGGGAATCCAAATGGCCCACATCAACTGTTCGCGCCGCTGTTCGGGCATCCAGACGCGCGACATGCCGCCCGCCCGGCGTCGAACGCGGATGCTCATGATCACGACGCACAGCCAATAGGTATTGACGGTGATGCCGAGAATGAGGGCGGGAATGTCATGAATAACGGGCATTCTGACGCACTTCCTGACCGCTGCCGTCCGTGATCCCCCGGGGCAACCTGACCGAAACAACTGGCGCGATTGGGCAATCGCAGTTCACTCGAACTTATTTGCGTACACATCCGCATCCGCAAGAACGATGGGCCCAACCCGTGCCTTTGTCCCCAGCCGGGCAGCGACTTATCGAATCAGTCCGTCACCCTACCACCCCAAACGCCCCAACGAAAGATCGGGACGTTGTCAGTCGATTGACAAGCCCGTCGAACTGCGTGAATTCCGCCGAGCCAATCGCATTGGATTTGGGAGATCGTGCATTACGAACATTTTTCCCGAATCCTTCGACTCGCTATCAAACTTGTCTTCCCGTCGGTGATCGACTCGGCCGGACTCGTGCCATCGGCGGTTTGTTCCTTCGATTTTCGAATCTGACCTAAAATGAGTCAGAGGCGGTTCCGCTTTCCGGGCTGCGGGATCGATGCATGCTGAGGCAAGGTCCAATTCCCTGGACCGGCTGCATCATGTCGACGGATTCTGCTGGGGACCCATTGAGACTTGGGGTTTCGACGCCGCGTTCGACCCTCACTCTGCCGTCGGATGGCGTACGCCGACCGCCGCGTAGCTCTTCGTGCTTCTTCGGATCGCGCTTGCGGAACCATTGTCGCATCGTTGGTCTGAGCCTTTGGGAGGTGGGTTCATGTGTCGTCCTTTATGTCGTGCGGGGCGGCGTAGATTCGGGCGATTGCTTCGTGAAGGGAGCCCGGCTTTGCTCGTTTCAGGTTGCGGGCGTTGTGTCTCGCCCAGACGGCTTTCATCTGGTCGATCGCGGTGGGTGGTTTCGAGGATTGGGGGTCGTGTTCTCGGGACGGGGAAGCGTTCGCCGGCGAGTCGGCCTCTTTGCGACGCGCGTCTCTATGTGTATCGTCGGTTC
>JAPULF010000278.1 GCA_027295245.1 Planctomycetota bacterium | reverse complement strand
CGCGGCGACCAGGACTGCGTCGAAGTCGCGCGACTGCGCGGCCGGGCGGTCGGAGGTTGACGCCGGTGGATCGCGCGAACCGCGTCGAAGTCTCATTGCGTGAAAACCCGCCCGGGCTATGGCCGTTTGTCCCGGCGGGGTTTCCGGATATTCACGCAACTTCGGAACTGCTCGCCGAGATCGGCAGGCTGCCGATTCGCGGGATCGAGATCGGGATTCCATACTCCGATCCAATTGCCGACGGCCCGATCATCCAACAGGCCTTCGCGGAATCACTGGCCGCCGGCGTGAAATTGGACGCGGTGTTTGACTGCGTATCGCGCGTTCGGGCCTCGGTCGATGTTCCGTTGTTGGCGATGGTGTCCGTATCCATCGTGTACCGACTCGGCGTGGAGACGTTTTTGAACCGGGCCCAGGCCGCGGGCCTGGACGGCCTGATCGTGCCGGACCTCTCTCTCGAAGAGGCCCCCAAGATCTCGAAAACCGCCCAGGACGCGGGACTGTGCTTGCCCATGCTGGTAGCACCGTCAACCCCTCCATCGCGCGTAGAACGCATCGCCAAGGCCGCTTCGGGGTTTCTCTACTACGTGGCCGTACAAGGCACCACGGGCGAGCGGGCCGCCCTGCCTGCCGATCTCGAAAAACGGATCGCTGTGGTTCGAGCCGCGACCGGCCTGCCCACCCTGGTCGGTTTTGGAATCGGTACGGCCGCCGCCGTACGAACCGTTTGCTCCTACGCGGACGGAGCCATCGTCGGGAGCGCCATCGTGCGCCGACTCCTGGACGGTCAACGGGCGAAAAAGTCGTCGCGGGAGATAATCGCTACCGTCGGCCAGTTCGTATCGGAATTGACGGGCGGCTGACGCCGCCGGCGGCTATTGTCTCCCGGCGGTTTGTGAAAACTCGGTGTTCCCCCGTATGATTGCCCGGTCTGATCGGAGAGGAATCGTCGTAGGTGGGAGGCACCATGCACTTTAGATCCACGCTCAGTACCGAACGCGATACCGACGCTGCCGTCGAGCAGGTTTGCCGGGCCCTGGACGGACTCGACTGGGACCTGGCGATCGTGTTCACCTCGCATCACCACGGCCCGGAATTCGACAACGTGCTGGCCGGAATCAGCGATGGCATTTCCGCGCGAAATCTAATCGGCTGTACCGCGGAGAGCATCATCGGCCCCGATCGCGAGATCGAACAGGCCCCGGCCATCGTGGTGTGGGCCGCCCGGATGCCGGGCGTCAAGATCTTGCCGTTTTGCATCGATCAAAGCGACCTTCAACGGTTCATGGGGTCGCCCGATTGGCACGACCGGTTGGGCGTCACCCCGGACGAGAAACCGAGTTTCGTCGTTCTGCCGGAACCGTTTTCCATCAATGTCGATGCATGTCTTCAAAATATCGACCGGGCCTACCCCGGCTCCGTCGTCGTCGGAGGCGTCGCCAGCGGGGCCAATGCCGCCGGCCAGAATCGCCTCTTCACGGGCGATCAGGCCCTCCGGCAGGGATTGGTGGGCGTGTCGCTCTGCGGCGACGTCCGCATCAACTCGGTGGTCTCACAAGGTTGCCGACCGATCGGTCAGCCGTTCGTCGTGACCAAATCCGAGGAGAACGTCATTTCGGAATTGGGCGGCCGGCCGGCACTCGACGTAATTCGGGATGTGTATCACTCGGTCGGAACCGACGATCAAGAATTGATACAAAAGGGTCTCATGCTCGGCCGGGTCGTCGACGAACACCTGGAAGCATTCGGTCCGGGCGATTTTCTGATCCGAAACGTCCTGCAGATCGTGGACGGCCGCGCCATTGCCGTCAATGAAATGATTCGCCCCGGCCAAACGGTTCAACTTCACGTTCGGGATGCAAAGGCGGCCACCGAGGATATGAAGTCTTTGCTCGGCACGCGCGTCCGAAAGATGGATCGTTCGCCGGCCGGAGGGCTGCTGTTCAGTTGCAATGGCCGCGGACGTCGCATGTTCGATGCGGCCAACCACGACATCGGCATCGTCAACAGTATCGTCGACTCGTGCGTCGTCGCCGGATTCTTCGCCGGGGGCGAAATAGGCCCGATCGGAAACCGGACCTTCGTCCACGGCTTCACGAGCAGTTTGATTCTGTTCAGTGAGCCGGTCTAGTTCGACCGATCAGTCCGAAGCCTCCCGAAGCTGATCTTCCAGCAATTGCCCGGCGATATGAACGTAGTCTCGCTCTGTGATAATCCCCACCAGCCGATCGTCCTTGACCACCGGAAGGCATGCAACCTTCTCGCGGCGCATCAGCGCAATGGCGTCGATCGTCGATGTTTCAGGCGTCACGGTGATCGGATCCTTGAGCATGATTGCCTCGACCGCAAGCGGGTGGTCCTTGTCGTGCGGAATATCCCGCGCAAGCACACGCACCAGCGAGCGATAGGAAACCAGGCCGACGAGCCGGTGGTTCTCGTCCTCGACCGGTACGTGACGAATGTTGCGCCAATCCATCAGGCTCGCCACCAGGTCGATCACCTCGTCGGGATGCACGGTGAACAAGTCGCACGACATGTACTGCTCGACCCGAAGGTAGTTCTTTTTCCAGCCGCCGGCCTCTTCCAATCGGGCCGGCGCCCAGGTGTGTACCGGTTTGCCTTCCGTCTGCCGCGCCAGCATCGCGGCGGTCAGCGCGCTGAGCCGCTCTGACTTGGTTCCTTGTTCTTTCATCCCCGCCAGGGAGTCGAGAAGCCATCGCGCCCCGGTCACGCCCGAAGTGGACCTCGCCTCGATAACATCCAGATAGCGATCTATGTCTGCTTGAAGAATCCCCGACGCCTTCAGCCCGGCCCGCGCGAGCGGAACGAGTTCGTCGCGAATGAGATCCTGTGCCAGATGTCTCTTTCCGTCAAGCCACGTGAACTGCGCGGACATTCCGAGTCGCGCGGCCGTCAAGAAATTAGTCTTGGCGACATCGAAATCCATGAGGCCCGTCACGTCGCCGTGCTGGTCGACGATCGCGCTCATGAGCCCGAACCAAAAGGCGGCGTTCGCAACTTCGTCCACGGGTGTCGGGCCGGCCGACAAGACACGGTTTTCAATACGGAGA
>JAPULF010000277.1 GCA_027295245.1 Planctomycetota bacterium | reverse complement strand
GCTCGTCCAAGTCGTTTTCGCTCAGGCCGAAATGGTGTCCGATCTCGTGATACACCGTCTTGCGAATCTCGGCCCGCAATTCCGCGTGGGACCGGCAAGCCTGCTCGAGGTTGCGTTGAAACAGGATAATTCGGTCGGGCATCTCCGGCGTTGCGTCGACGTTGCGTCGTGTCAGCGGATGTCCAATATAGATTCCCAGCAGGAGTCGATCACGGCCGAGCTGCGACTCTTGAAGCAGCCGGCGGCTCGGTTTCCATTGCGTTTCGATGACGACATTCTCGAGATACGGTTTGAACGATTCCGGCACGCCCGCCAAGGCTCGGTCGACCTCGGCGCCGAATTCGTCTAGGCTCAATCGCAACACAACGCGCTTTGCCGCCTCCAGGGAAGGGCGATGATGCTACCGGCAGATCATCATAGTGCATCGAGGGCACGACGCGATCGAATGCGAATGGAGGATTCAGATGGTGTGCAACAGGCATGGACGGTTCTCTCGGATTTCGCGAGTCACATGGGTGATCGCCTGGGGCGGCCTGGTAGGCTCGTTGGGCTGCTCCCCCTCAGGGGGGTTCAAGATCACGCCGGTCCCATCCGACCGGTCACTCGAAGAGAGAATCGTCGAGCGCCATCCGGGATGGGTCAGTGATCGCATAGCGATCATAGACATCAGCGGCATTCTGATGAACGCGAGGACGCCGGGGCTTCTGTCGGAAGGGGAGCACCCGGTCTCGCTCACCGTCGAGAAGCTCGCGGCCGCGGCGGCGGACAAGCGCGTGAAGGCCATCGTGCTGCGAATCAACTCGCCGGGGGGAACCGTCACGGCGAGCGACATTCTCCATGAAGAAATCAGTCGGTTTCGTCGGAACACCGGCAAGCCGGTGGTGGCCTTTTTCATGGATGTCGCTGCCAGTGGGGCTTATTACCTGGCCTGTGCCGCCGATGAAATAATCGCTCAAAGAAGCGGCGTGACGGGTTCGATCGGGGTGATCATGCAGATGTTCGATTTCTCGGGGACCCTGGCAAAAATCGGAATTTTTTCGGACGCGATCACCTCCGGCCCCATGAAAGACGCGGGGTCGCCGTTCCGAAAAATGCGGCCGAAAGAGCGCGAGCTGCTCCAGACACTGGTGAATGGGTTTTACGAGCAATTCGTCGATATTGTGGATGCGGGACGTCCACAATTAACGCGTGACGAGATCGTAAAATTAGCTGACGGAAGGATTTACAGTGCTTCACAGGCCTTGGAACATGGGCTTATTGATCGCATCGGCACGCTCAGAGACGCCATTGCGAGCGCCAAGAAGCGGGCTGGAATTAAGGCGGCCCACACGGTTGTGTACCAGCGTCCACTCGCTTGGAGCCCCAATATCTATGCTCAAGCGGCTTCGCCCAGCCCATCGGTCGTCAATATTCTCGGAATAGACCTATCATATATCTGGACAAATATGCCTCGGTTCTTGTATATTTGGAGTCCTAGCGGGTGATGCCGGACCGAGAAGGTCGCAGACGGTAGCACGCACGGGTGACTGTGGGACGAAATCTCACCTCAACGCATCGTTCCACGCGGAAGGTATTGCCTCATTGTGAGCCGTTCGGCCGGAGTGTGGAAGTTTCTACTTGGGACTTGTGCCCATGTCGCTTCAAGTGAAGTGTACTACATGCAGTCAGGCCCTGACGCTTGACGACTCCTTCCAGGGAGCGGCGTGTCGCTGTCGACATTGTCGAGCACTGGTCGACGTGCCGAGGCAGCCTCGGCGATCGATGATTCGACCGGCCGAACGTCCCGTCCGTCCGCGGCTTGCGAACATTTCGGCCGCCAAAGCACAACCCAAAAAACGAGAGGCTGCCCCGTCAAGATGGTCGCGCCGAATGTCCACCGTTGCGGCGGTGGTATTCGGGTTGGTCGGGACGGGCACAGCTTGGTACCTGAGTTCTTCGGCACCGCACGGAGAGACGGTCTTTGCGGATGAGACCGGGCTCGTGATGCAGGAAACGCAGCCTGAGGTTGTTCCGGCATTCGACGCGATCCTCAAGGAGTTTTTCTCTACGCCATTGTCGGGACGAACGGTTGGGTTCGTCGTGGATGACGACCTATCGATGGCGCCATACAGCGACGGAATCGCGTTTCTGATACCGGCTGTGGCGACGCGGCTCGATACGGAATCGCGGCTGGCAGTTTCATTGGCAACGGACTCGACGCCGAATGTCTTGCGGCCCAGTCATGTGACTCAGTCGAGCATTGCGGGCGCCAAAACAATGCTTGTGGGGAGTATGTCTTCCGGGCAGACCGATCTCGCCGCGGCCCTGAGCGCGTCGGCCGATTGGGGGGCCGATCAGATCTTTCTCGTCCTCGCCAATCCGTTTGTTTCCGATTCGATCGAACCGTTGATTCAAAACGCGAAACAAACAGGTGCCGAATTGCACGTGGTTGCCTTGGGCAATGCCCGTTCGGCGGCCGCGGACTTAGAGCGGATGGCGAATGCCGTGGGCGGGAGCTATCGGGCGATCGACGACGCTGCTTTCAGGGGTGTCATCGATGAAGCGCATCTGGTCCTGGCGCGACTGGGCCCGATCGAGAAGGTCACTCGAAACGACTAGCCGCGGCGCACAGCCGTGCTTCACCCGTCTTGTGTTTCCTACTGAAATATATCGTGGCAGGCCTTGCAGCGGTTTCCGACCGTCGTGAGGGCATCCTTCGCCTTTTTCTTGTCGCGTTTCCTGACAGCCTTTGCAAGCGCGACACAGCCGGTCGACATCGAGTCTGCAATTTTTTGATATCGAGGATCCGTCGACTGAAAGTGGTTTACGTTGGCCAACTCGGCGAGTAGCCAGGCCATGGTTTCGGCATCAGCCCACGAATCGTCGATAATCGCGTCCTTGATATCGCCGTAAAGTTTTCCCTGGCCGGCCATCAGGTGCTCGACATCCTGAACGGGCTTGAACGCCTTGAATTTGACCTTGGGGTCCTTGGGCGGGTCGGCCAGGGTCAAGATTCCGGCGAACGAAAGTGAACCCCCGGCCACGGCCAAGCCTATCCACGCTCTACGCATCACTCACCTCCGAATCATCGTTGCTCAAACCAAGCCGAAGCCACTCGCGTCAGCCGTTGATTGCCTCGGATTCTTTTCGGCGTTAGCGGTCCTGTCAAGTAAATCGCCTTTGACGCTGATTCTAGCCGGCGGTAGAAAAGTCGACATGTTGAATTGGCTGTTGCCGTTTGCACTTGCCGTGATTGCCGCGTTGCTCGTGATCGCCATCACTTCCGCCCGAGACCGGAGCCGGCGATTCAACGGTGCATCAAACGCATGGCTCGATACGCGGCCGGGGGGGCGTGTCGACGCCCTGGGCCCATACTTGACCCCCGATCGACGGGGAAATCGCAATGCGGCCGCCTGGTTTCTGCTGGGCTGCGCCCGTTTGCGAGAAGGCAGAATCGGAGAGGCAGCC
>JAPULF010000276.1 GCA_027295245.1 Planctomycetota bacterium | reverse complement strand
CGGCGTGTTCGGACTACCCAAGGTGGCACATCGTACGACCAATGGCGGCGGCAAGATCAAGACGGAAAAGAAGGCCGAAGAGGGCGTCGAGGGCGAAGCCACGACGGCCACTGCGGCCACGACGCCCGATGACAAGACCTAGGTCTCGGTCGCAAAGTGCCCTTCTTTTTGTGCGGGACCCGATGAAGCTCAGCCCCGCCGGGACCCTCAGCCGGGTTGGTATATCATGGACTGGAAGCGAATCCTGGCCGGTCGAACCGCCACGGTGGAATTCTCCGGCATCCGCAGGTTTTTCGAGCTTGCGAGCCGGATGGACGATCCGTGCGACCTGTCGATCGGCCTTCCCGACTACGACGCCCCCGAACCGGTCAAACGGGCCGCCATCGAAGCCATCGAGGCCGGCCGAAACCGCTATACGCCGACCGCGGGTCTGCCGGAACTGCACGATCGCATCAAGGCACGCCTGGCCAACCACGGGGCCGAAGATTCCGCCGTGCTGATCACGTCGGGCGTCTCCGGCGGACTGCTTTTGGCGCTGTTTGCAACCATCGATCCGGGTGACGAAATCGTTTTCACCGACCCGTATTTCGTCTCGTATCTTCAACTTTCCAGAATCGTGGGCGGGAAAGCGGTTCCCGTGCCGTCGTACCCGGATTTCGCATTCGACGCCGCCGCGGTCGAGGCGGCCATCACCCCGAGAACGAAGATCCTCATGATCAACTCGCCGGGCAATCCGACCGGGCGGGTGATGACTGAATCCGAAGTTCGCGATGCGGCCGAACTCGCCCGGAAGCACAACCTGGTCCTGGTCGCCGACGAGATTTACGACGCGCTCTGCTACGACGGTCCGGGCCCGTCGCCGATGCAATATGCCCCGGACCACACCGTCCTTGTCCGGGGCTTTGGAAAGACGTACGGCCTGACGGGCTGGAGAATAGGTTATGCGGCCGGGCCCGCGCCGATCATCAACGAAATGACCAAGTTTCAGCAGTTCACGTTCGTTTGCGCCCCGTCCATGGCGCAGTACGCGATGCTGACGGCGCTCGAAACGGACGTTTCAAACCATCGAAGCGACTACGCCCGAAAACGTGACCTGGTCTGCGAGTGCCTCGAGGGTCGTTTCGAGTTTCAGCGGCCCGGGGGTGGTTTCTACGTCTTTCCGAAGGCGCCACCGGGCTTTTCCAGTGCCACCGCCTTCTGTGAGGCGGCCGCGGAAAAGAACGTGCTCGTGATTCCGGGCAACATTTTTTCGCAACGCGACACGCATTTTCGAGTCAGCTACGCCACCACGGACGACATGATTCGCCGCGGTTGCGACGTTCTCTGCAGCCTCTCGAAACGGTAGAATCCACGCCTTCGGACCCGAATCGGTTGACTGTCGCACGGCTCGTCCATACGCTGTAGAAGTGGATGGTTCGTGCAACGCCCCGCGGAATTCGACGTGCCCGTCGCCGCGATCGAATTCCGTTGCCGCAACATTGACCCATGGCAGTTCACGATTGGCCGTGACGCGAAGGCTGTTCCCATACAACGGGCAACCCGGAGCGCGAGGCACGTCGCCCACGAGGGGCGACGGGACAGTCAATCGCGAATCGCGCTAGCCGCCGAATACAAATGAAGACCGGTTTGCACAGATGTCGGAGTATCGACGGTTCGGTCGCTTTTGCCGCCCCGGCGACACTCATCGGCGCGGTGATCGGCCTGGCAGCCACGTCCGGCTGTGCGTTCTTGCGCGAGTGGCAATCCGCACAACCTTCCGCCGCAACCGCGGAAACAACGTCTCCCGACGATCTGTCGCAGGAACGGTCCGATTCGATCTTCGATCGCCCGTTCCGACGGATCGTGGTGCAATTCAGCGTTCTTCGGATTTCGGCCCCCAAGGGAACTTTTACGGTCGATGACCGCATGTGGAGGCTCGTCGACTCGCCCATTCAAAGCGCGGAACTCGCCATGCGAATGAAGGACAACGGCTTTCGCGCGGCGGTCGGGGCCAAGTCCGATCGCGAGCCGTTTCTGCGCTATCTCGAAGACATCGGCGAGCCGCGCACCGCACTCGACGAATTCACGCCGAACGAATCGCGGCTCGTCGAACTCGACTTCGGCCCTTGCGAAGACCGTCAATCGGTTTGTCACATAGACCACATGGGCAATCTACACGGGCGGACATTCAAGGACGCCCGCGCGTTGCTGATTCTCGAATATGAAATGCGATCGACGAGTCTGGATGAGGTCTGGATTCGGCTGATGCCGGCCATTCAGGAGCCCCCCGGACCGTGGAAATGGGAAATCACGGAACTTGGTGCGAGACAAGTCCAGGAGGAACGCCGATATTCCTATCGCGACCTCGTGTTCGAAGCTAAGATTCAGGATGGAGGATTTCTGTTGCTCGGGCCGACCGCGGACCTCTACGAGTTGCCATTGCTCGGAAGGCCGTATTTCCTGCAGCCCTCCACGGACGCGAACGGCCGCCCCGAAGAGCGAGAGACCATTTTCGTGATCAGTCCTCTCCTGACTTCGTACGAACAGGCCGCGACCGGCGGCGGCGAAAACCGATAGCGAAAGGCTTCCGTGTCCCAGGAGCGGACAACCATGACCACGCAATGCGAAGACGCCTTTTTTCGGCGCCTTTGCGAGCACATCGGCTTCATTCTGATCGGCGTGGATCTCGACCTGCGTATTTGCTCTTGGAACGAACAGGCCACGCGGCAATTCGGCGGGGCCGCGGCCGAGATGACCGGCCGATCCATTCTCGATATCTTTCATGAGACCGAACGCCCGCGGGCCGAAGAGCTGTTCGATTCGGCCGTCCGGAACGGCATCGTCGGCGAGATGGAGACCAAATACAACGGCGAAGACGGTTCACGCCGAACCCTGGTGGTCATCGTTTCACCCATCGTGGATGAAACCGGTCGGCGAATCGGCGCGTCCGTGAGCATGCGCGACATCTCGGAACGCAAGCGGCTTTCCCAGGAATTGTCTCGCACCCGTCGGATGGCCTCGCTGGGCGGAATGGCCCAGGGCGTCGCACATCACTTTAACAATATCCTCGGCGGCATGCTCACCAGCATCGACTATGTGCTGCCGAGCGACAGCCCCCGCGAACTCCGCAGGTCGCTCCGGCTGCTGGCCCAGGCCATTGGTCGAGCCACGCGAATCACGCAGCAGCTCGAAGCGTTCGCAAAGTCCGAACACCACCCCGTCGAGTTTGCCGAGCTGAACGAACTCATGCAGAACTTTGTGAAGCGGGTCGCCAAGCAGGCCGAACTCGCCAAAATCAAGCTCGAGTCCCGAATCGACGAGGTCCCATCCAAGGTTTTCGAGGCCCAGCGCCTCATGCCGGTCCTGGAGAGCCTCGCACAAAACGCATTCGACGCCATGTCGTCCGGCGGCACGCTCAAGGTCACGATGAAACGCGATGGCGACCACGCGGTCATCACCCTGCGCGACACGGGCTGCGGCATCCCGGAAGACGTTCTGGATCGGATCTTCGAGCCGTTCTTCACCACCAAGGGCGAACTCGCGGGTGGCAGCTCCCACAATGCCGGTCTCGGATTGGCCGCTGTTCACGGGCTGGCGGCGGAAATGGGCGGAACCATCGAGGTCTCATCGAGGGTCGGTGAAGGCACGACTGTCTGCGTCAGACTGCCGCTCGACAAGCCGGCCGCCTCGCCGGAAACGAACGAACCGGCCGAAACAACAAGCAGCCAAGGCAGCGCCGGCCCCTAGGCAACACCCCTCACACATTGACGATCTGCCTGGCGTGCAAAAAGACCAGCGACCGCCGAATCACCTCGGCCGACCAGGTTCTCGTTACAGCATCCGAGTAGATCGCCAATTGCCCTCGATAGTACTCCGCCCTTTTGCCAACCGCGTCGCCGGTTACGCGGTCCGTCTTGTAGTCCAGAATCTCCCAGCCGTCCCCGGTGTTGACGAGGCAATCGACGATGCCACGCACCAGCATCATGTCCTCGGCGCCCTGCGGCACGGCGGATCGATCGTACCGGGTGGGTTCCACACCGATGACGAACGGCCATTCTCGAATCACGCGGGCCCGCGACGATCGCATATGCTCGCCGGGCGGCGACCCGAAAAACCAGGCAATCGCGTCCAGGTCGATGTCCTTGGCGGCGTCCTTGGAGAATCGCCCCCCGGCAACCATCTCATCCATCTGCTCCTCGAGATCGGACCGGCTGCACGGGCGTCTCAGGTCTACGATTTCCAGAAAGCCATGCACCCGAGTTCCACGGTCGGCCGCTTCGGCGGCCGGCGTTCCCTCCAGGAACACAGGCCCGTGAAACCGCGACATCGACATGGTCATCCCCGCGCTCCGGTCGGCATTCGTCGCTCCGGACCAATGTCCAACGGGCTCACCCTCCTCCTC
>JAPULF010000275.1 GCA_027295245.1 Planctomycetota bacterium | reverse complement strand
GGTGTCCACGTTCGGTCTGTATACGCACGACGGGTGAAAAGAACCGATTGACGGTCACGGCCCAGCCGGAAAGCGCCATGAAGAGTCCGAGCCCGATCAGGCCGGCGATTTGCAATGCGAGGGGTACGGTGTCCGACCAGTGAAACCGGCCGACGTCCAGTCCGGCCACGACCAAGTGTGCGATCAGGAACGGCATCGCCATGAGACGCAGTTTCCGGTCGGTGCCGCCGGGTCCCGGGCGCATCCGTTCCGCCATCAGACTCTGATCGATGTGACGGGCCGTAAAGATCATGACACTCAAATTTACGGCGAACCAGGCCCATATCCACGGTAGATCTATTCGACCGGCGCTTCCAAAGACCAAGGCGCCCAACAAAAACACAAACAGGACGAAGCGAAGTTTCGTGCGCATGTCTGCCTCCAGGACTGTCGCCACCGTCGGGAGCAAGCAGGCGGCCGACAGGGCGTGTGGGTTGAATTTAGCTCTAGCTATACTATATAGTTATGGCTACGGACTGTCAAGCCCGTCTCGAAGCCGCGAAACCGACGCCTTTTCGAGGGCGAAGCGTCGCGGCGTGCCCCGGAAGGCACCTTTCGATTACCAACAATCGGTTGAGGCCGCTACAGTAGCGACCCATGATAGAGGCGTCACATCTCGTCAAGATATTTCCCACGACCGACGGTGGGGAGAAGCGGGCAGTCGACGATGTTTCGTTTCGGGTCGATGCGGGCAAGATCTATGGATTGTTGGGCCCGAACGGCGCGGGGAAGACGACCACCCTGAGAATGATCAGTGGATTGCTGACTCCGACCGCGGGATGGGGAAGGCTCGATGGTCTGGACGCGGCGTCAGACCGTGAGGCGGCCAAGCGGACCCTGGGTTACCTGACTGCGAGCACGGGGCTGTACCAGCGGCTGAGTCCCCGCGAGTCGCTGCGGTACTTCGGCGAATTACTCGGCATGGATCGGGATTCCATCGAACAGCGGACCAGGACATTGATCGATTGGCTGGACATGGAATCGTTTTGCGATCTTCGATGCGGCGGACTGTCGACAGGGCAGGCTCAAAGGACCAACATCGCCCGTGCGTTGATAGGTGATCCGACGAACCTCGTTCTGGACGAGCCGACACTGGGTCTCGACGTGCTGACGAACCGGATCGTGCTGGACTTTATTCGGGCGGAAGGCGCCCGCGGCAAGGCGATTATCTTGTCGACCCATTATCTCGATGAGGCGGAGACGATCTGCGATCGATTCGGCCTGATTCATGAGGGGAAGCTGGTCGCCGAGGGCGATCTTGAATCGCTGCGGAACAGGTCGGGGCGTCGGCGATTGAGCGAGATCTTTCTGAAACTGTGCGGTCAGGACGAGCACGTGCTTCTCGGGGGTGAACGCGAACCGCCCGGAAAATCCGAGTCCGGTCGGGGAACCTGATGGGCAGATATCGGCGCGTGTGGGTGGTCTATCGAAAGGAGCTGATAGACACGCTGCGCGACCGGCGGACGTTGATCGCGATGGTGGTGGCGCCGGTCCTGCTGTACCCGGTGCTGATGGTCGTGATAGTCGGCGCCCTTGAGGCGGAGAAGGAGCGACGCGAACAAGCGCACTACAAGGTTTGTGTTCCGGACGAGGTCCATCGCGCGTGGCTGGAAGGGGTCCTTCGTCGCGAGGACGCGGATCGCGCGGTCGAGGCCGCGGCCGATCGGGAGGCGGGGCGGTCGAACGGCGAGGACGCGCCGGATGACAACGCAGGTTTTCGACCCGACCTGAGCGCCGATCAGGTTGAGATTTCGATCGTGGGACCGTCGGTGTCGATGTGGGATCTCGTGGTCGACAGGACCTATCACGTGGGCGTGCTGGTTGACCCGCCGCCGGACCCTGACGATCCGGCCGTTCAACGCAACCGAATCGTGCAGTTCATTTATTGCGATACGGTTCCGCTCTCGGAGTTCGCCTACTACAAGTTGAACGAAGCGATTGCCGGCGAGTCCGACCGAATCGTGCAATCGCGGCTGGCAACGGTTCCGGGCGGTGCGCGGTTGTTGGAGCCGTACCTGCCCAATAGCCTGTCGACCGCCGGACCGGACATGCAGTATGCCAAGATCCTCGCGGCGATCGTTCCGTTTCTGTTGGTGGTGATGACCGTCACCGGTGCGATGTATCCGGCGATCGACCTGACGGCCGGTGAGCGGGAGCGCGGGACGCTGGAAACGCTGGCGGTGTCACCGGCTCCGGTGGGGCAGATCGTTGCGGGGAAGTTCGGCGTGGTCATTACGCTCGCGATGTTCACGACGGTGCTGAACCTCGCATCGATGACGGCAATGATTCACGTTACGAAGCTGGATCAGCTTGTTTCCCAGCAGGACGCGCTCGGCGAGGCGGCGAAGCTCGCCGTCGAATTGGAGATCGAATCGGCGGGCAAGACGACCGAGACCGCCGGGCCGACGCAGCTCGACTATCTCGAGCAGCGGCGTCGAATGCAGGACGAGGCGCGTCAAACCGTCGGATCGCTTACGAAGGCCGCGCCGCTCGTGCTTGCGGCGATGATTCCGTTTGCGGTGTTGTTCAGCGCGATCATGCTGGCGGTGTGCAGCTTTGCGCGGACATTCAAGGAGGCCCAGAACTACATGATGCCGGTCATGATGTGCGCCATGATTCCGGCCATGGTGGTCTCCTACATGCCGAGCATCCGGCTCGAAGGCGCCCTGCTGGTGGTGCCGGTGGCGAACATCGTCGTGTTGATACGAGAACTCCTGCTCGGGAATCAAGACATCGCGGCCACCGCGGTTGCGCTGCTGTCGACCTGCATGTATGCGGGTGTGGCGGTGTCGGTGGCGGCGCGGCTGTACGGC
>JAPULF010000274.1 GCA_027295245.1 Planctomycetota bacterium | reverse complement strand
GTCAAGAAGATGGCGCTGTCGTGCGACGTGCCGGTCTTCACGCCGGAGAACGTGAACACCGCCGAGACGGTCGAGCAGTTGAAATCCCTGGGGGCGGACGTCGGTTATGTCGCCTCATTCGGGCAGAAATTCGGACGGGCGATGCTGGAGGCCTTCCCGGCGGGCCTGATCAATCTGCACGCCTCGCTCTTGCCGGCGTTGCGCGGGGCGGCCCCGATACAGTGGGCGATCATCAACGGGGACGCGGCAACCGGCGTGACGGTGTTTCGTATTGTCGAAAAGATGGACGCCGGTCCGGTCTTGACGCAGCGTCGAACGGCCATCGGCGACGACGAGACGACCAGCGAACTGCACGATCGTCTGGCGCGAATCGGTTGCGACGCCGTGCGGGCCGCGCTCGAGGCGCTGGAGGCCGATCCGAACTTGCCGGGCGAGCCACAGGACGCGTCCCAGGCCACGGTTGCGCCGAAGCTCAAGAAGGCCGACGGGCGGATCACGTTCGATCAGCCGGCCCAAACGATCGCCAGGCGTATTTGCGGGCTTTGGACTTGGCCGGGGGCAAGCTGTCGATACATGGCCGCGGACGGCTCGCGCGACGAGCTGGTGACCCTGGCACGGGCGGTGTGCTATGAGGGCCAGAGTTCGCCGGCCGCCTCCCCGGAAGACATCGGACGAATCACGGATATGATGAGCGTGCGGGTTGGGGACGGAGAGCTGGCGATTCTCGAGATCAAACCGGCCAACGGCAAGCTTCAGAGTTGGCAGGACTTCGTCAACGGTCGGCGCGTGAAGCCCGGCGACCGCTTGGCGGCGTGCGATTCCGACTGACATGGGATCCGCCGCCGCTCCAAGACGATCCGCACGCGACCGTGCCTTGCACGTGCTGCTGGCGTGCCGAGACGGCATGCGATTCGGCGGCCAGGTCCTGGGCGAGTTGCAGGCCGCCGAACCGCTCTCGGACAAGGACGCGGCCCTGGCGGCCGAACTGGTCATCGGCGTCGGTCGGCATCGCATCACCGCCGAACACATCGTTTCACGGTTCTATCGGGGGCGCTGGGCGGGCCTTCGCGAGCCGATTCGGCTAATCCTGGCGCTGGCGACCTATCAACTCTGCTGGCTGGATCGCATCCCGGATCATGCGGCGATCGATCAGGCCGTGCGGCAGACGAAACGCTACGGCCGTTACGCGGCGTCGAACGTGAACGCCGTGCTGCGGCAGGTCGCGGCGTGTCGGGGGGATCCCCTGGATCGCACGGACGACGCGGACCCCCGACGGTTTCTTCCGATCGGCGGCGGACGCGGCCGCCTGGTTCAGGAGGACGTCTTTCCAGATCCGGCCCGGCGGCCGTTGGAGTTCCTGGTCGCGGTGACGGGGCACCCGCCATGGCTGGTGGAGCGTTGGCACCGGCGGTTCAAACCGGCGCTGTGCAGGGTGATTTGCGATGCCGGTCAACGTCGGCCGCCGCTCGTGCTCCGGGCCAATCCGCTGCGGGCCACGCCGGACGAGCTGTTCGGGCGGCTGTCCGACGAAGGCCGTCATCCGGAGCGCATCGCGGGGACCGATGCGATCCTGCTGCGCGATTGTTCGGTGGTGGCTGAGTTGGCGGCGTTTCGCGAGGGGTTCTGCCAGCCGCAGGACAGCACCGCGCAGATCGCTTTGAAGCTCGCGGACCCCAAGCGTGGCGAGTTGGTTCTCGACTATTGCGCGGGCGCGGGCACCAAGTCGACCCAGGCTGCCGAGCTTATGGTCAACGAGGGCCTGGTCATTGCCACGGATCGAAGTTCGGAGCAGCTCGCGCGGATTAACGAAAACGCGGCTCGTCTCGGCATCGGCATAATCCAGTCTGTCGAGAAGGAGGCGCTGGCCGATTGCATGACGGCGACGGACCGGGCCCCCGACCTGATCGTGATCGACGTTCCCTGCACGAATACGGGCGTCTTAGCGCGGCGGCCGGAGGCCCGCTACCGGGCGTCGCATCGATCGTTGATGGAGTTGGTGGAGATTCAGCGGGGCATTCTGGAGGAGGCCGCGGCCTTCGCCGGCCCTCGGACGCGTCTGATCTACGCGACCTGCTCGCTGGAGGAAGAGGAGAACGAGCGGCAGGCGGCGTGGTTTTGCGAGAGTCATGCCGGTTGGCGGATCGAGCGCGAGGCGTTCACGACGCCGAACGATGATCGCGACGGGGGGTACGCGGTACTGCTGGCGCGCACCAGTCTGTGAGACCAGGCGTCAATGAGACTGCGCCATCCCAAGACGTACCACGGGAAGGAATTCAATCACTGTTCTTGAGCGCCAGGATTCCGCGTCCATACGGAGTCTTCACCGGTATCCAAGCTTCGACGCACTCATCGATCCGTTCGACGTCAAGTTCAAGCATCACTCTCCGGTCGGCTCCATTTCCCGACACGGTGAGCCAACAGGGAATTTCCTCAATCAAACCCCGAAGTTCGGTGATCAGTTCATTTGTCCAGTTGACTTGCGGCTTGTAGCACTTGCCATGGAATCGCTTCCAAAACCAGTCGAAAATCGGTTTAGCCTGGTCGGGACCGCCTACGGGGATTAGGAAGCCTTCAAGAGTCTGCTCCTCAACGAGATAGCCGGCACATTGTTGTCCATATGTGACGCCTGTTGTGTGCTCGACAATGACGGCGAGGCCGAAGTCTTTGGTGCCGTCGGGGTTTAGGAAGACATATGGCATCTTTTCGATCTCCGATTCTCATATGCCCTGCGAAATGCAGCGCCTGTCAGTGAATGAGCATTGCGGCGTAGCCGACGGCGTCGGTCATGGGTTCGGGATAGCGATCGCTGAGGACGTCGAAACTGGTGGTGGGTTCGAGGAGCGTGGCCCGGGTGGCGCCGCAGGCCCTGCATGCGGCGAGGGTGGCGGCAACGGCGCCCGCGCCGCAGGCGTTCTGGTTGGCCTTGGCCTCGTCGACGACCTCGGACTCGCGCAAGGCGCGGATGGCGTCGATCATGCGGCGGTCGTTGACCTCCTTGGCCCATCGCAGGCCGGCCCCGCCCCGGCCGTGTGGCAGGAAACCATAGCCCGGCCCGTAGTGGGTCAGATCGGTCGACGCGATGAAGACCACGTCCGCGCCGTAGCTCTTGGCGGTGCGGCCGATGGCGGCCCCGAGCGGGACGGCGTTTTCGTTGGGCGGGACCATGATCGGAACGATCATGGTGTTGGGCATCAGTTGCTGAATAAAGGGAACTTCGACCTCGATGCTGTGCTCGTTTTCGTGGGCGTGGGGGTCGACCTCCATGAGCCCGGTCTGGCTGTGTAGTCGATTTGCAAGGCGGGCATCCACCTCGGCGAGCCCGAGCGGCGTTTCCCAAGCGCCGCCGTCGAAGAGCGAAGCCGCCGGTCCGTGCGGCACATGGATGGCGCCGAAGATGACGATGGCGGCCGGTTGTCGACTATCGGCAATGGCCTTGAATACGCGAGCGGCAACGGCCCCGCTACAGATCCAGCCCGCGTGCGGCACGATGCCGCCGAGGATCGTCTTCTCGTCCGGGACCGGTTCGGCGGACCCGCTCGGACGGGCGGCTCGGTCGAGACACTCCCGCAATTCCGCCTCGCAGCCCGCGCGATCGCCGCTGTAAAACCTGCCTGCCACCGCCGGTTCTCGAATGATCATGAAACGCATCCTACACAGGGTCAAGATGTGCCGGCTCGTCGGAGTGCGAGCTATCGAGATTATACGTCGTCGCCCACCGGAACGCATTCTGCTCGGGGATATCTAGTCTTGTCTCCGTGTACGGCTGAAGGGGCTCGGTGTATGATATGCAGTGCCGACCGTTGCGAGGCGCAATCCTATGAAAAAAGTCTACACCGCAGGCGATCCGCTCGGGGCCCGACTCGCGCTCGGGCTGCTGGAGGAAAACGGCATCGAGGCGGTGATCCAGGGCGAAACTCTCTGGTCGGCGCGGGGCGAGTTGCCGTTGACTTCCGATTCCGCGCCGTCGATCTGGGTCGTTCGCGATGACGACGCCCAGCGGGCCCGCGAATTGATCCTGTCGAAGGAGCGCGATCGGAATCCGGAACGGTGCGCGAATTGCGGCTACCCGTTGCGGGGCCTGTCGGAATCGAGGTGCCCGGAATGCGGAGAGCCGTTTCGTCGGACGGGTCCCGACTGGACGTGCGGGCAGTGCGGAGAAGGGGTCGAAGACCAGTTCACGCATTGTTGGAATTGCGGCGTGAGCCGTTAGGCGTCCTCGCTCCGACGATCGAGTCGTTCGGGGTACCGGCATCACTCGCCGGGCTTTGGGTTTCGGCTTATCAGAAGGACTGCATCCGCTGCCAGAGTTGCCTGGCGGTGGTGACCGCGCCCTTGCGCACGTCGCTTTCTTCGATCGCCACGGCCTCGCGGTCGCGCAGGGCGATGTTGCCGTTGACGAAGACGTGGCGGACATGTCGGGCGGCGAGCGCGAATAGTAAATGCGCGCATGCGTTTTCGGTGTCGATCGGCGTTGCGGGGACGTAGTCCGTGACGACGATGTCCGCGGCGGCCCCGGCTTCCAGTCGCCCCAGAGTCACCCCGAGCCGATCGCCGGCGGTCTTTGCGGCCTGGGCGAGCATCTGGACGACGCGGCCGGGTTCGATCGCCGTCTTGGCATCACAAGCCTTGAACCATGCATGACCGGCCTCCGCGAACATGTCCGACCCGATTCCGTCGGTACCCAATTGCACGCGAGACAATTCGCCGATGGGGGCGTAGCCGACGCGGTTGTTCATGTTGGAGCGCGGATTGTGGGCCACGGCGGCGACGCGTTTCGAAACCCGGTCGGCTGTATCCGGTGCTAGATGTGTGCAATGCGCGAGGATCGAGCCCGACGCGACCGGGCTGCCCGACTCCGTGATCCCGGACCTTTCGAGGCGGTCGACAAGCGTTGCCCCGTATCGCTCGCGACAGATTCGGTCGTCGCACGGATCTTCGGCGACGTGAATGTGGACGCCGGTCGCGGTGTCGTTTGCCAGTTGGACGCAGGCGGCGAGGGCTTGGTCGGACAGGGTAAAGGCCGCGTGGGCCCCGACGAGCGCGGCGAAGCGGCCGTCGTCTCGCTTTCTGCAGAGATCGATGAACCGGCGGTTTTCCCGGAGGCCGGATTCGGATTCACCCGGCCCGTTGCGCTCGGTGGTCTCGTAGCACAGCACGGCCCGCAAGCCGACTTCATCGATACCCCGTTCCAGCGCGTCGAGACTGCCGTCGATGCAGTTGGGCGACGCATGGTGATCGATCAACGTCGTGGTGCCGCAGTGCAATGCATCGAGGGCGCCGATCAGGCCGCTGATACGAATCGAATCGGCGTCCAGGGCCCTGTCGAGCCGCCACCAGATGAACTCGAGAATCTCGTGGAAGTTGCGAGGCGGCTTGGGCGGGGCCGGCATTCCGGCGGCGAGCGCCGAATAGAGGTGCGTGTGACCGTTGACCAACCCGGGCATCACGATCGCGCCGCCGCAGTCCATGGTCTCTTGGTCGGCGGTCGGGACGGCGTCCGGACCGGCGGCGGCGATGGTCCCGCCGTCCAGGACCAGGCATCCTTTGCGCACGCCCGGCGGATCGTAATCGAACAACACCGCGTTGGTGAGCGCAATGGACATGGCCGGACATTGTATGCGTTCGCAAGGGCGTGGAAAGCCGGGCTCAGGTAGATCGTAGAGGGTGCAAACCCGCGTCCCGGCGAATTCGATTTGCCGCGTCCAGCAGCTTGCCGTCTGAAACCAGGAAGCCGGACAACTGCGATGTCGTGGTGCCGAGCAACGCCGCGGCTTCGGATATCCGTCCCTGCCGGGAGGCGACGGCGTCGAGCACCGCGGCGATGACGATCGGGTAGTCTCCGTTCTTGCGCGAAATCTCGATTCGGCCGCCCAGCCGGCGGTATTGATCGAAGGCCTCGGGCGGCTTCCAGTCCCGTCCCAACGCTTCGCGCAATTCCAGCGCGATCACGCGCCGCAGTCTGCGGAGTGCCTTTGCCTTGTTTTCATGTTGCGAGCGGCTCTCCTCCGCGATGGCGACC
Source organism: Planctomycetota bacterium (assembly GCA_027295245.1). Taxonomy (GTDB): domain Bacteria; phylum Planctomycetota; class Phycisphaerae; order UBA1845; family UTPLA1; genus JAPULF01. The sequence continues at coordinate 3,692 of JAPULF010000274.1, read as the reverse complement.
TGACTGCTGGGGCCGTGTCGGAGACGCACCGCGGAACTGGTCTTGTTCCGTTTCTGGCCGCCCGGCCCTCGGGAGCGGTACGTATCAACCGCACACTGATCGAGAAGGGCCTTGTCTTCCAGTGTGAGCCAGTTCGTTCTGTCGCTCATGGCGGACGCTCGATCGACCGGATTGCGTGGGGCGACCAAGCAGCGTCGTCGCCCGATAACATTGCACTGTCGCACTTCCGATATCGTTTCAGTCAGCCGATATCCCGCACGATACATCTTATGTTGCGAGAGGGTTTCGGGCGAATCCCGCCAACCCTCTCAACAGCCGGAGTACGCGCCCGACAATGCCGCATCAGTTGGACACCCCGACGCAACCGAGCCGGTTCGACGATCGTATCGTTGGCCCGCCGTTCGCACCGTTTGCGCAGAACGATACGGTACAGACCGGCCTCGATGACGGGCTTCGAACTACGTCGCGTCCCGCGCCCAAGACGAATCGAACCGTGCTGGTGATCGCCAGCCGCTTTCCGCCGGTTGCGTCGGTCGGCGCGATTCGGATCGGAAAGTTCGCGCAGTACCTCTCCGGCTACGGCTGGCAGCCGGTGGTTTTGACCGGCGCGATTCCGGATGGCGACTGCGAGTCGCATGATGCCGCCCGGGCCATAGACCTCGACGGTCTCCGCGATCTTCCGGCGGACGTGCAGGTGTATCGACTTCCGCGCGCGGCGGACAATCGGCGGGAACGACGGCAATGGCCGGCGGCCCTCGAGTGGCGGCTGCAAAAATGGCGCGATCGCTTGTCGTTTCCCGATCGGGGCATTCGGCGGCTCCTACCCGCGGTTCGACTGGCGGCCAAGCTGCACCGGCGATACGGCTTCGACGCGATCTTCTCCTCGGGCATGCCCTTCAGCGATCACATCATCGGACTCGGCGTCCAGAGCGTGTTGCGTCGGCCCTGGCTTGCCGACTTCCGCGACCCGTGGGTGGAGTACATTCATTGGCCGCAGTGGAACTCCGTGTGGGGCCGAAAGCTGACGGAATGGTCGGAAGCGGCGGTGATGCGTCGGGCAAGTCTTGTGATCAGCGTGAACGATCACATGTCGCGCCGATTTGCGATGAGGTATCGTCGCGTTCACCACCGCAAGTTTGCAACCATCTCGAACGGGTTCGATCCGGCGGACTTTCCATCGCGGCCGAATCAGACGCCCCGTTCGGAGTTCCGGCTGCTCTACGCGGGATCGTTGTACGGGGCCCGCAACCCTGAATCGGTGCTGGAGGCGTTCGACGCCTTCCTGAAAGACGTTCCCGGCAGCCACCGACACGCCAAGTTCGAGTTTGCCGGACGGCCGGGCAAACATCGCGAGTTGCTCACGGGTCGGACACACCGGGGCACCGTGCGTTACGTCGGGTTCCTGTCGCACGCCGCCGCGCTCCGGAAAATGGCGGACGCCGACGTCAACGTCGTCATGCTGCCCAACGTGCCGGGCGGCGAGAATGACACCACCGCCAAGGTTTACGAATGTCTGGGTAGCGGACGGCCGATCCTGGCGGCCGTGCCCAGAAGCGGGGCGGCGGCACAGGCGCTGCGCGGCTTCGACGGCGTCTGGCTGTGCGATCCCGACGATCGGGCCGGCCTGACCCGGGCGATCGGCGAGTTGTATCGCCGATGGCTCTCCGGCACGCAGGAGGTGATCCGCTCCGCGAGTTCGCTGCGCCCGTTGACCCGCCGTCATCAAGCGCAGGAATTGGCGAGGTGCCTCGATTCGGTCGTCGCGGCCCCGAAGCGCGTCATTCGGAGGAGATCATGAGTTCTATTCTCGCGAAGACCGAATTCAATGCCTGGACCGGCCGGCTTGTTCGCCGATTGCGGCGGCGCTACAACGATCATTGCATTGGCATCGTGACCTACCACAGCGTCTCGGCGCGGCCCAGTGTCTTTACCGACGATACGGGGCTTCGAATTCATCCGGTCGCGTTCGAGCGGCAGATCGAATACCTCGAGTCCAACTTCCGCCCGACCGCGCTGCGAGAGGTGATCGCCGCGTTGGAAGAGCGACGCCGTCTCGAGCGGGCAATCGTGATTACGTTTGACGACGGGTATGCGGATAATCTCCGCTGCGCCTTTCCGATTCTGTATCGACGGCGTATCCCGATGACCGTTTTTCCCGTGGCCTCGATCATCGGAAACGCCGATCTTCTCTGGCAACACAAGTTGGCGTGGCTGATTCGTTACGGGCACGCCGATCGAGTCGGTGCGGCCTTCTCGTCGGCCGGGTATCCGCCCGGTCACGACGGCGAGCAGATAGCGGACTATGCCAGACGGTGTTTTCGTCCCGATCTTCCTGAGATCCTGGAATCGGTGCTCGAGATCGCGGGAACGAACGGACGGACGCTGGCGGGTCGGTTTCGGCCTTATGTCGAGCCGGACGAGGTCGCGAAAGCCGATCCGGAATTCGTGGAATTCGGCAATCACACGCTGACCCATCCGGTTCTTTCGAGCCTTTCGGGCGATCGGCAGCGGGCGGAGATTGCCGGCGGATTCGATCAAATCAAGCGGCTCACGGGGAGGCCGCCGACTTCGTTTGCGTACCCCTTCGGATTGAAGCCGCACTACAGCGAGGTCACCGAGAAACTGGTCGTCGAGACCGGTCACCGGGCCGCGTTGGACATGCGGAGGCGTATCAATACGGGCACCCGTAGTCCATTCGATCTCAGCCGCAAACCCGCGGCGTGCGGATCGCAGGCCCGGTTTGAGCGCATGATCGAGGACTGGCCGGACAACGCCGCGGCGAGGTCCACCGGTCGCCAACAGGACATTGTTCGAATCGGTGGATTCTGAATTGGCTTTGCGCGACCTGCTGCTCGTAACGCATCAATTCCCGCCGGTTGGCGGTAGCGGGGTCCAGCGATCCGTCAAGCTGGCCAAATACCTGCCCGCCGCCGGATGGCGCCCGCACATATTGTGCGCCCGCGATGCAAGGCATCCGCTTATGGATCATTCGCTACTCGAGGATGTCGGGCGCGATGCAATCGTTCATCGCATTCGAGGCTTTGAACCGGCAGGAGTGGCGGCCGCATTCTGCGGGTTCTATTCGCCGCGCCATCGCGTCACAAAGTGGGGACGGTGGCTGGAGGAAAGGCTGTCTTGGCGAATGGATCGCGCGGTCGCCTGGTTGAAGTTGCCCGAAACGGCCTTGTTGTGGGTGCCTTCGGCGATTCGCGCGGCCCGACGGTTGATCGGGCAATACCCGATCGAAGCAGTCGTGACGACGTCGCCGGCGAATGTCTCCCATCTGGTGGGGCTTGCGCTGAAGCGTCGCATGGGCGTGCCCTGGATCGCCGACCTGCGTGATCCGATCGTCGGGAATTTTGCGCACGACCCGCGTGCGACCTTCACGAATCGGTTCTGGCGGCGGTTGGAGTCGGATGTCGTCCATCGAGCGGATCGTATCGTTACGACCTGCCCGGAACTCTCGGACGCGTTGTCGAGATGCCACCCGGATGCGGCGGCAGGGCGAATCTCCACGATTACGAACGGCTTCGACGCCGCCGACGCGCCGCGCGAGGCTCGAACCAGTCTCAGAGGCTCGACTTCCGGCGGTGAATCGCGGTCCACCCGGTCGACGTCGCGGCGTTTCGTCCTGGCGCACGTCGGGGCGTTCTATCGACAACAGAGCATCGGACCGGTCCTCGAGGCCATCC
>JAPULF010000273.1 GCA_027295245.1 Planctomycetota bacterium | reverse complement strand
GCTTCCGCGGTACACTGCGCCACAGAAACGTCGGTGCAGTTCCCTCCGTTGCAGCACGCTTCGACGGTGCAATCCGTCCCGACGCAGTCGGTCCCGTCACCGGCGTAGTAACCCCCGCCCGAAGTACATGTACCCTCCGACTCCTCGGTACAGTTGCCGGCATTGCAGCAGGCTCCCGTTTGGGCCACTGCCACATCGGCGTGAAATCCGACGACCGCAATGCCGAGAATGGCCAACGCGGCTATGTTTCTGCGATTCATAACGGGTCCTCCTGATACGACTTGACAATATCCGAGCGATGTTGCCGGTCGGCCCATGCGCGGTTGCTTGGCGCTGGCAGACCGGGATTCACGCGATCCGTTGCATTGCGCAATGTGACTGGCGATCGACTCTTGCGGTGAGGGTTGACGGTTCTTCAGCAGGTGTTCGAGGTTCTGGCAACCACTTCTTCACCGTTCCCACCGTTGCCATTTCGCCACTGCATTGCCGGAAAGGATGCTTGGAGATGCGCAAGGCTACGTTCCCACTCGTCCGAGATCCGAAACGCAAGGATGCACGTCTTCCCAGCTCCGGGTTCCTGGACATCATTATAATGAGAAGGACGGCGCATTCCTAGCCCGAATGGCGGCAAAAAATGGTGAATTCACAGGCGTTTTGAGGTCAGTCGCCGCCGCTCACCGCCGCTCGTCGCGTCGTGGGAGCGTCCGGATGAATGGGTCTGGGATCGGGGTTGTGGCCCACAACCTCACGGCCGCAATCGGGGCAGACGGTCGGTCCATCTTTGTCAAAATACTTGTTCAAGGTGACGTAGTAGGGTTGGTCCCGATAGACGTTGTCCTTCTTTGTCTTGTAGCAGGGTTCGCAGGGATAGCCGGTTTGCTTTTTTGAAAACGGCGAGTGAACGGGTACCTCGTCGCCGATCTCTTTTGTATGGTTGAAGGTCTTATGCGTTTCGCTACAGAGATACAGACGCTCGACCGGTTGTGCCGTGGCGGCCGGCGCGAGGTAAAGCATCGCGTAAATCCTGTACCCGGCGAGCCCCAAGACGACCAAGGCCAGTGCCAACCAGATCGGCCCGAGCGGTTTGCGGGCTTGTTTGGCCGGGGTGCCTCCGTCGGTCGAGGACTGTTCGTCCGATCCGATCCAGGGAGGATCTGTTTCGTTGGGAGTGGGTGCCATGACGTTGACCTTCCAGCCGGGTACCAAATCGTCGCACGAATCAAGTATCTATCGTAGCGATTGCCGCGACGACCTGCAAACATCCGGGCGGGCGTTCACGGGCAGCAGGCCGCGAATGCGGAATAATCGCGGGGTTGTGCGTGGGTGGATAGCGGCCTGAGGCGGCGGTCGTGTCGCCTCAGATCAGGCCGGCCTGGTCGCCGCGAAGCCAACCGTCGGTCCCGTCGGAAAGCTCGATGTAGTACCAGGCGTTGCCCTCGAGGTCTTCCCGGGTTTCCAAGAGGCGGAACTCAACGCCTTGGGACAGCGGCGTGTCGAGTTGAGGATCGTAATTGACGCCGTTGCCCTTGCGCAGGACGACCTCGTCGACGATCAGCGCGCCTTCCTCGCGATGGGTCGAGGCGAGATGTTCCCACCCAACGCTCAGGCCCAGCACGAGCGTGACGGCTCCCACGATGCAGGTCGTCCAGAACACTCCCGGCGGTCGTCGACGCGCCAACAGGCCGGCGATCATCAGAAACCAGAACCCGGCGTAGCCGGCGACGGCGATTCGCATTCGGGCGGCGTTCGACGTTTGAAAGTGCCAGAAGAATATCGCTTCCAGGATGGCGCTCGTCGCCTTCGGCGGGATTTGGACCTGGCACAGGTTTCGGGCGAAGCCGAGATTGCGGCGGATGTTCGCGTCCCCCGGCATGAGCCGCAGGGCCCGCCGGTAATTGACGACTGCATGGCCGGTCTCGCCGAGTCTGAGTTGGGCGTTCGCCAGATTATAATACAGGCGTCCATTTTCTATGCCGGCCTCGACCAGGGCCTGGAATCCGTCCGCCGCTTGTCTGTATCGGCGCTGAGCCGCCGGGTCGGCGTGGTTCCTGACGGCGACGGCGGCGTCGAAGTTCGCCAGGGCGTCGCGAAAGACCCTGACTGTATCCGAGGCCGGCGAGGGATCGCGGATGGAGCCTTGGTCCGCAATCAACGGGCCGGGACAAAACAGACCCGCCAGAATGAAGGTCGTGGCGCGTCTCATTTCAGCTTCAATCGCTCCAACTCGTCGATCCATTGCCGGGCCGTCGACGCCAGGTCGTTTTCACCGCCGACTTTCTCACCGCCGCCGCCCGCGCCGCCGTACTGAGATTGTTCCAGGGACCCCAGCAGTGTGTCGACGGCTCGAACGGTCGCCTCGGGCGCCGCTCGGTCGCCGAGGAGCCGGACGGCATCGGCCCGGGTCATTCCGCCCGAGGGTACGTTGCATCGGTCGGCAATGTAGCCCAGCAGGGCCGAGGCGACGTCGGCGTGCGATGCGTTTGCGTTGTTACCGCGAAGCGCCCGACGGGCATGTGCGTATGCACGGTTGCGGCGTCGCAGGGCGTCGTCGTCGCGAAGACGCAATACACGGCGCTGCACGAGCCACGTGCAGAGGTAGAGAACCGGCATTGTGCCGAGCAGGACCCAGACGTGCGTGCCGACTTGACCGGTCTGATCGCCGAGAACCGCATTCGGATCGGCAAAGTTCGCGAGCAATCCCTCGGTGGTTTCCACCAACGGGACCAGCCGCCCGCCCGCGGCCGACTCTGGATCGAGCGACAACGTCAAACGCTCCGCGGGGGTTACCGCGATCGGAATCGGTTGGCTCCAGGCCGTGCGGAACTTGTCGGTATTCGGATCGAAGTAGCTCATCGGGATCGGCGGGATCTCGGTGACGTCCTCGCGCCGCGCTCGAACCGTGAGGTTGAAGACCTTTTCATTCTCTCCGATTTCGCCGGCGAGAGACTCGGACGGGACCTCGAAATCCCTTGTCAGCCCATCGACCTGATCGAGCCTGGGTGCGCTCAGCCGGTCCAGGTCGCCCTTGCTGCTTATCGTCAGGGTCAACGTGATCGGATCGCCGACGGGCACGGATTGTGGCTTGGCGTCGACCGAGATTGTGCATCGGCCCAGCGCCCCATTGAAGTCCGGCGGTCGGTTCGCAAGCGGAATTGCCTTGACTTCCACGCGTGGCATTTGCGGCCGGGACCGTATGAATCTGTGACGAGAAACTTTCCATGGACCTTCAAATAACCCGAAGCCCAGGTTGCGTTTGAGTTCAATGGGGTAGCCAAATACCAATTCGATATCGCCGAGATCGAGGGGGCCGGATTTCTTGGGGTTCAGCGACACAGCAACCGAGTAGACGTAGAAATCGCGCCATTCGCCGTCTTCATCGATCCGCCGCCGTACGACACTCACACTCTTGAGGGAATTCGCGAAAACGCCCGCCGAGGATTGTCTGTGGCCGAAACGACCCCACATTTGACGCTCGTCCAATGTAATACGGCCCTGGATGAACACGCGTGTCCAAAGGAATAGCGTCAGCGTGATCGGCTGGCCGACGTAAATGGACTCGGCCGATGATTGGACATCACATCGAAAAAACGTGCCCGGAGGCGCGTCCTCGACGTTGACGACGATCGCCCCAGTTGTGAGCGTGCGTCCTCCGACGGCTACTCTGAACGGCGGCAAATTCAATTGCCCCTTGCGGAGCGGTTCGACGAAATAGAGATATTCGGCCGTGTTGGACCTGCGGCCGTTTATGTTCATCATAGTTAAATTGGGATTTGGATTCGATAGCTCGATTCTGAAGTCTTTCGTCCGAGGAATCGTCGGTGTTGTTCCGGGGGGGACGTTCATCAGCTTAACCGATAGCGAAAGCGGCTCACCCACCTGGGCGCGGGGGCTCGATATGCGTGCCGACATCCGTTGCGCGATCGCCTGCGACGCCGCGCATGCGAGGACGACCGCAGTGACCGTTGAAAGCCGCAACATCGACATTACCAATCCTTCTTGACCGGGATTCGTCCGCGCATTCGTATCGCCTTCTTGCGCATGTCTTCCCGGCGGTCGCGTTCCGCGTCACGGGCCTGCTGAAGGAAACGCTCGGCCTCTTCGGCAGACATCTGACGGTTCTCTTCTTGTTCGGAGGGCCGATCATCCTGCTTCTGTTCGCCTTGTTGCCCTTGGTTTTCCTGCTGTTGTTGTTGCTCCTGCTCCTGCTGTTCGTTTTCTCCCTCTTGTGGCTGGTTTGGATCCGGCTGCGATGTCGGCCGAGATGACGGCTTGGAGGTGGGCTGAGAGGTCGGCTGCGACGTGGGGTTCTGGTCGTCTTTTTCCTTTTCCTTGTCCTGCTGCTCTCGCATCAGATCGAGCCGCTTCTCCAGGTATTGGATCAGCCGGTCGGCGGCTTCCTTGTTTTTGACGGCGGCCCGGTCTTCCGGCATCAGCTTGAGGGCTTCGTCATAGAACCGGATCGCCCGCGCGAGATCGTTCAGGGCGGTCTCCCCCTCGCCCGGATTCTGCATCTTCGCGGCGATTTCCAATCCGTTGGCTTGGGCGCACCGTCCGAGGCTGTATTTGGCCTTGGCCTCCAATTCCGGATCGCCGGGTCTCAGGGCGTCTTGAAGGGCTGTTTCCGCCTTGTCGAATTCACCCAGATTGTACAGGGCGATGCCCCGGTTGTAGGCCACCTCGGCTGCCTCGGGCAGGGCCTCGTTGGCGGCGTCGTACTTTCGGAGGGCTTCGGCGTGCTTGCCTTCGCGCAACAGCTCGTTTCCCTCCTTGACGAGCTTCGGGGCAGAGGGGACTTCGTCGGCCGATGTGTCGGCCGGCGACGACGCCGACGCAAACACAAGTCCCAATAGACTGATTGTGATTCGGTACTGTGTCACTGCGGCCCGGCTCCTACGCATGACTCTAAAATTCCGATTGTCCAATTCACTTTCCACGCATCGGCGCGATCGCCGATTTCCGTTCGCCGACCATCGATTCCACCAGCAACAAGCCGAGTGCCAGGGCGGCCAGCCAGTGAAACCGCGGATACAAGCGCCGGACTTTTCGGTCATCGGCGGTCAGTTGCAGGGTCGGTGCGATCTTCTCTGAGTATAGCCACTCCAGCGTGCGCTGGGTTCCCGTTACCTGGGCGCTCGGATGATACTCCCCGCCGCCTGCTCGGGCGATTTCATCAAGCGTCGTCGGGTCGAGCTTGGACCACAGCTGCTGGCCTTCGTGCATCAGGTATGACTCTCGGCCGTTCTTCATCACCGGGACCAATGCGCCGCGTTCGGCGTCGCCGATTCCGATGGCGTAGATTTGAATGCCCTGTTCATGGGCCTTGGCGGCTGCTTCCCTGCCGCGCCCACCGTGATCCTCGCCATCCGTCAGCAACAGGATCACGCGGTGCTGCCGGCCGACTCGACTGAACGCCTTGACGCCGGCCTCGATCGCGGCGCCCATGTCGGTGCCTCCCATGGGGGCGCTGTGAATATGAACGTCGTTCAGCACGAGTCGCACGAATTCGTAGTCGTCGGTGAGGGGACACGCCAGGTCCGCCGCGCCGGCGAACGCAACCAGACCGACCATCCCGCCGGAGAGCACGTCGAGCAGTTGTTTGATATCGTCCTTGGCCCGGTCGAGTCGCGCCATGCCGGCGTCTTTCGCGAGCATGCTGCGGGAAACATCCAGGCAGACGATGATATCGAGCTGTTTCTTCTGCACCTTTGCGAAGTACCGTCCCCAGCGCGGACCCACGAGAGCCAACACGATCGCGGCCATCGCCGCCAGCAGCAGCACGGACTTGAAAACCTGACGCCTGCGGCTGACGTCCGGCGTCAGGCTATCGACCAGGTTCGCATCCGCGAAGACACGCAAGGCCCGAGACTTCTGCGCGAAACCGTAGATGAACACCGCGCTGCAACCGGCCACAAGGAGCAGCCACTTCAGGCGATCGATGTTGTCAATGTCGAAGTCATCCACGGGGCGTTTCCAATTCTGCTACCTACGGAATACGTCGAAACCACGTGTTCACAAGGATCGCCTCGATCGCCAAGAACGCCAGCGCCACCATGAGCGGTGGTGGGAAGGTCACCGCTCCGAACGAAATCCAGTGGGTCGCGAGTTCGGTATAGACTTCGTAGCGCTGTTCGTCGATCACCGTACGCTCCAGTTTGTCGATTTCCGCGTAGATGCGGGTCAGCGATTCGGTGTCCGTGGCCCGGAAGTACTTTGCGCCAGTGCGCTTTGCGACTTGTCGCAACGTCTCTTCATCGATCGGCGCTGGGACACTCCGCGTGGAAAACCCGACTCTTTGCTTCACCGTCTCCGGTGTCGCGCCGATGGTGTAGACCTTAACGCCGAGTGAAGCAGCGACCTCGGCGGCGTCGAGCGGGCTGAATTCGCCCGCGGTTTGATCTCCGTCGGTCAAGAGCACGATGACCCGACTCTTGATCGTAAAGACATCGCCGTCGCTCAATCGACGGCCGATCTTTCGAATTCGCTCGGTCGCCTGCATCAGGGCGTCGCCGATGGCGGTCAAGCTTTCCTCGCGATCGTGCCGTGACGGCACCTTCACATTCTCGAGGGCCTCCAGCAGATGGGTGTGGTCTGTGGTTGGGGGGCATTCGGTGTCCGGGTATCGGGCGAACACGGTCAGCCCGATCAGATCGTCCGGCCGGCCCTCGAGTTCCGCGTCATCTCCGGCCACAAACGCCTTGACGACTTGCTTAACGGCGTCAAGCCGCGTCATTTTTCGGCCCTCCTCGTCGAAGAAGTCGGAGTTCTCCATGCTGCCGGATCGATCCACGACGAGTTGAATAGCGATTCCTTCCGTTTGGATGCGGGTCTGTTCATCGGCCTTGCGGGGACGGGCGATGCAAACAACCAACAGCATTACGGCGAGCGACCGACACAACGGCGCGATGAATCTGGCACGGGACGACCAACGCGAGGCCTGCGTCCGGAAGCCGGACAAACCGGAGAATCGAATCGCCGCCCGACTTCGCGAACCCAGCCACGGCCGCCAAAACAACGGAACGACCAGCACACCCAAGAGCGCCCAAGGATAGACGAATGTTTCATCGAGGAACGTCATGCCGTTGCTCCCGCCGTCGTCCCCACCGCCGACGAAACGTGAGCGGGCTCGGCGCCGGCATAGGTCGTCGCGGCCGTTTCACGAATGAAGTTCTCCGCGGACACTTGCACCCACGTGATGTCATTCTGATCCGGTTGCAGTCCGGCGTATTTGACGGGGTCACATGCGTTCGTGAATTCCTGCAACCCGCCTTTGTGCGAATCGCTCAGCAGCGGAGAGCGGCCCAGTGCCCGAATGAACTCTTCGCTGGTCTGTTCCGCCGCCATCAGACCGAACCGCAACTCGATGTACCGCCGGATCAGACCGTTGATTCGATAATAGAACTCCTGCGCGCGGCCCTGGCCCGGTAGATTCCGCGCCACCAACTTGGCCAATTCGGCGAGCGCCCACTCATGGGCAATCAGCCGACGGGCCGAGGGCGCGTCCACGGACGGCTGTCGCCGCCGCCACCATCTGGCAAACAGTCCGATCGCGGCCATGGTGGCGATGATTCCCAGCGCCCACGCCACCACCTTCTTCGGGAACGACATCGGCAGGGTTGCGGGTTCTTTCATACCCGCCAGCGCGATGTCTACCTTGACGTGAATCGGCTTCGAACTCACCGTGCCGGAAAGCGTCTCTTGCGACCCATCGGACCGCTCGCGATCGTCGATGTATTCGATCGCGATCGGTGGAATCTCGCAATCGCCCGGTAGAACGCCTTCGAGATTGTATTGATGTTCGACGCGGGCGGTCATCGTGCCTTCGATCGGCTGACCCTGGGTTGCGCCGGTGATGATGAAATCGCCGAGAATCTCCTCGTACTGCGGAATGCTGACCTGAACACCGCGCTCGGCCTCGATGACCAGGGTAAGAGTGACCGGATCTGTTCCCGCGACGGCATCGCGATCCACACTCACCGTCAGCTTCACCGGTCCGTCCTGGGCGGTGTGCGAGACGGGCTCGCCGGCCGGTTTTGAGGTCGGGGACTCCGCGGTCTCGTCTTGACCCCTGCAGCCTGCCAACGGAACGGCCGCGGTGGCTCCCAGCGTTGCCGTGATCGTGTATCGAATCGCACGACGCAAATGCATGATCGATCACAACCTCGACTTTCGTGCCCGAAAATACCGGGTGAGCGGCTCGACAAACGACTGACCGGTAGTCAGTTCGATCGGGTCGGCCTTCATGGTTCGAAACAATCGTTGACGCTCGATGGCCGCGGCCCTCGCGCGGCGGGTGTATTCGCGCCGAAACACGGCACTGGAGGAATCGAGGGTCACGTGTTCGCCGGTTTCGGCGTCCACCAATTCGATGAATCGCACCTTCGGAAACTCGACCTCGCGGGGATCGGTGATCACAACCGGGATCAGGTCGTGTCGCCTCCGGGCGATTCGCAGCGCCTGTTCGTACCCGGTGTCCTGAAAGTCGCTGATCAGAAAAACGACCGCCCGGCGGGTCAGAACCCGGTTGAGATGGTCGAGCGCCGCGGCCACGTCGGTTCCGTTCCCGGTCGCCTCCATGGTCAGCAACTCGCGTATGACTCGCAGGACGTGACGCGTTCCCTGGTCGGGTTTGACATACTTTTCGATTCGATCCGAGAAGCCGATCAGCCCGACCTTGTCGTTGTTCTTGATGGCGCTGAATGCGAGGGTGGCGCCGACCTCCGTGGCGAGGTCGCGCTTCAGTTGGCCCGCGGTTCCGAACGCCTGCGACCCGCTCACGTCCACGAGCAGCATCACCGTCAACTCGCGCTCCTCCCGAAATCGTTTCACGAACGGGCGGCCCTGCCGAGCCGTGACGTTCCAATCGATCGTCCGGACGTCATCGCCGGCCGAATACTCCCGCACCTCCTCGAATTCCATGCCGCGACCCTTGAAGGCGGAATGATACTGACCGGCCAACATGTCGTTCGCCATGTGCGACGTGCGGATTTGTATCCGCCGGATCTTCTTGAGTAGTTCTCGCGGGATCATCGGTTAAGGCACGGGCACGTGGTCGAGGATCGTCTTGATAATGTCATCGCTGGTCTGCTCTTCGGCTTCGGCCTCGTAGCTGATAATGATGCGGTGCCGCATGACCGCGGGCGCCAGGTCCTTGACGTCCTGCGGAGTTACGAATCCCCGGCCGGCGAGAAACGCATTCGCCTTGGCTCCCAGTGTGAGCATCAGGGTCGCCCGCGGAGATGCCCCGTACTGGATCAACTCCTTCAAGTCCAGGTTCATCGCGCCGGGGTCGCGCGTCGCGAAAACCAGATTGACGATGTAGTCCTTGATCTTGTCGTCGATGTAGATGTCGTCGATGGCCTGGCGGGCCTTGACCAGGTCACTCGTCGACAGCACCGGTTTGATGCTCGTGTCCGGATTGGTTCGGGCCATGCGGTCCAGGATTTTGCGTTCCTGTTCGCGCGTCGGATAGGTCACCGTCACCTTGAGCATGAACCGGTCCACCTGGGCTTCCGGCAGGGGATACGTTCCCTCCTGCTCGATGGGATTCTGCGTTGCAAGCACGAGAAACGGATCGGGCAGGGCATGGGTCGTGTCGCCGATAGTCACCTGCCGCTCCTGCATGGCCTCGAGCAAAGCGCTCTGCACCTTCGCGGGCGCACGGTTGATCTCGTCGGCGAGGATGATGTTCGAGAAGATCGGGCCTTTCTTCACCTTGAATTCGCCGGTTTGGGGCTGGTAGATCATCGTCCCGATCAGGTCGGCGGGCAGCAGGTCGGGGGTGAACTGCAGCCGGCGAAAGCCCGTGTCGATGCCGCGAGCCAGGCACGAAACCGTCAGGGTCTTCGCCAGGCCGGGCACGCCTTCGAGCAGGACGTGGCCGTTCGAGAGAATGCCGATGAGCATGTGCCGCCACATGTTCTCCTGCCCGACGAGTACCTTGTGGACCTCGTCGGTGAGCCGCCGAAACGGCTCGCTGGCGGACTTGATTGCGGCGTCGATCGGTTTGTAGTCAATCTGCGTCACGTAACCTGTTCTCCCTTTGCATCGGGGGTCGCTTTTCGTCTGGGTCGGAGTACCCGCAGAATAACAGACGATCCGCAGGCACCCGATCCTGTCAGTTTCCCGGTACAGTAATTAAGGCGATTGGCCGCGTGCAGGCAAGCCCGAAACCTTTTCATACGACATGTTGGACCACGGGTTCGGGTGTCTGTCGGGCGGGGCGTCTGCCGATGGCCAAGACGATCAGCACCAGCAGAATGACCCCGATTATCAGGCTGTAGTACTGGTTCAGGCCGTGTGCGGTCCAGGTCGAGTCGTAGAAAGTGCCGGCCCATTTCTGCAGGGCGAAGTCCAAGCCGTCGGTGGCGAGGATGCCCACGGCCGCGACGGTCAGTGCGTAGGGCATCTGCGTCCAAACGTGGCGCCCCAGCTCGCATTCGCTGGCGATCGACGACAGCACGGTCGTGTCGCTGATCGGAGAGCAGTGGTCGCCGAAGACGGCCCCGGTAAGGACCGCCCCGACCGACGCGTAGAAGATCGGCAGGGCCTGGTCCTGCGGAAGGTCGCCCAACACCGAAGCCGAGATCGTAACCACCGCCGGGCACAAGATTCCCATCGTGCCCCAGCTCGTGCCCGTTGCGAATGATACGATGCACGCCGAAACGAAAATCGAGAGCGGCAGCCACGAGAGCGAGAAGACGCCGCGCTCGATCTTATCGCTGAGAAAGCTCGAAGCGACCTTGCCGAGTTGCAGGTTATCGCCGGCGTCGGAAAGTCCCCATGCCAGGACGAGCACGATGCATGCCGCAGCCATGCGGCTGACACCGCTCGAGACGGCGTCCATGGTCTTTGCCAGCGGAAGCGCCCCGGCAGTCTTAGTGATCAGAATCGCAACAGCGAGCGCCGCAAGCGATGCGTACAACAATGCAGCGTTCGAGTCTGCCTGTCCAAGTACGACGCCGAGGCTGTCGCGGATTGGAACCACCGAACTCCAATCGATTTTTGCCGCCTCCTCGGGAATCTTCTGAACGGCAAACCATCCGGTGGTCGCCAGCAGGGTCATCGTGCCGAAAACGAGAACGAGGACGGGCAGCAGTCCGAGCCAGATGCTACGGGTCGGTTCCGTTGTCTCCTCGGAATTCAGCGTTTCCCGTCGTGTGGGATTGGCGAAGGCGTCGTTTTCCGCCCGACGCATGCTTCCGAAATCCCGTCCGGTTATCGCGATGACGAAGACCATGACAAGTGCGAGTATGGCATACGTGCGGTAGGGAAGGCTGCCCCAAAACGCAGTTGTTCCGTTCATTGCGGACAGGAAAGCCGGCTTGACCTCGCCCAGACTGTCCAGGCCCTGGTCAATGTAACCAATTTCCGCGGCCAGCCAGGTACCGATGAAAATCGACGCGACCGGAGCGGCGGTGGAATCTACGATGTAGGCCAGCTTCTCCCGGCTCAAACGCAACCGATCGAAAATCGGCCGCATGCTGGGCCCCACGATCATCGCGTTGGCGTAGTCGTCGAAAAAGACCGCGATTCCCGCAAAAAACCCTCGAATCTGGCCTTGTTCGCGCCGGGTAACCCGCCGGGTCAGGCGATCAACCACCGCCCGCGTGCCGCCGTTGGCCTGTATCACCCCAACCATGCCGCCGATCATCAGTGTGAAAATCAATATGTATAGGCGTGTGTATTTCACTCCGTCGCCGGCGTCGTTGAGGGGGGCGATTGCCCGAAACAGGTAATTATCGACGGCGTAGGTGACGATCGTGATCGGGTTGTACAGCGATTGGCCGACAGCGATTTCGCCGGGGACGAACACCATCATGCCGGCGGCCGTCAGGATACCGAAAACGAGCGCGATGATGACCTGGCGTATAGCGATTGCCAGAATGATCGCGACCATCGCAGGGGCGAGCGCCCACAACCCGTAGATATGTTGGGGCTCGTTGATATCTGGGGGCTCGGTCTGGGCTTGGGTCGGTTCTGTCTCCGAGGATGCGGCCCCGTCTTCGACTCGTTCCGTCGAATCGGCCGGTGTGTCCGTGCTCGCAACCGGCGCCGGCATGACCGGAGGCCGATCGGTGGCGGGCCGTGTCTCGGATTGGTCTTGGTCCGACCCGCTTTCGGCTTGGGCGATAACGAACGGCGCGACGCAAAGCGAAATCGCCGCCGCGATGATCCATCGGCTGTACGGCCTTCGACGTAGGTGAGACATGTCAGACGAAATCTAACGCCGCCGTCGAGTGCAGTCAATCAGTCGGACGTTCCGCGATCGGTTGTGCGATCAGGTCCAGGACATCGTCTACGCGGCACGCCGCGGGCAGCGGTTCGCGGCTCGCGTTGGTCAAGAGGAACGTAACGCTGCTTTCGTACTCGAGACCGCCATGGGTACTGGCGATCGGAGCGACGAAGAAATGGAAGAACTTCGAGCCGTGGCAGTATTCCGGTTTGAGTGACGCGATTACGTCCGCGGGTTTGTCGACAAGATCGTCAAAACACGACCAGAGCCGGTGCAGCGGATCGGGGTATCGATGTGTCGCGCTGGCGTCGAAGAGCGGGCGGTCCGCGATCGTGTCGTCGGCCGCGACGTGTCCGGCGTCTTGCAACGCCTCGATGATGCCGGCAAGCTCCAGCGGGTCTCCATGCGACGTGTCGTAGTCGAATCCACCTTCTCGTTTGCCGATCGTGGCGGCCGCGCCCGGCCGCTGGACGACGACACGGTCCGCCTCGCGGAAGGCCACGAGAGCGACCGACGGTTGTTTGGCGAGCACATCGGCCACGGCCCGGGCTCGATCCGTATGAAACTGGGCGTAGGTCACGATGCCGTAGTGGATAGGCACCACGTCATTGGGTCCCCGGATCGACGCGCCGATCCGAAATCCCGCCGCCGTCAGCGCTTGCTTGAAAGTCACGCGCCGGCCCTGCCGTAGCGTGTGTCCGTGGTCGCCGAGAATCGAGATCTTGACGCGGCCGCGACGGTCGTAGGTGATTCGTTCGCAGAGCTTCTCGATCTCGAGCAGGTACGCACGAATCGCGTGCTCGCCCCCGCGCGTGCCCAGCCCCGCCGTGCCGACGGAATAGGCGAATGCGATGCCCGGGCCGGCCTTCTTGAATGACTCGTACATTCCGCGTAGCTCGGTGGAGAAGACGAATGGCGGATTCAAATACGCATTGGCTCCCACGTGTTGCGTCGCGCAATAGTGCATTCGCTCTCGCCAGGGTGCGTTCTTCCCGTTGAGGTACACGCTGTTTCCGTTGCTCAGTCGGTTCGTTTCCCGATCGAAATACAACGACTGGGCGGCTATGCACCGCTTGCTACGCACGATCCGCGTCAGCGCCAGATCGGTCATCGAGGGAAAGACGCTGACCATACGAATCGGAGGAGCGAACAGCCGGAAACGGCCGTCGTCGTACATCGACCGGACCAGGTCGAAAGGTACGCCGTCGAGAATCAGCACCAGGTGCGGGTCGTCGTTGTTCGGCGCCATCTCGACGATTTCGTCGATCGTGCCGTCGGCGTCATCGTCGAACGACAACGTCGTGATCCGACCGTTCTGAAAGCGCTCGAAGTAGTTCGGTCGTTTCTTGTGGCCGATATTAAATGCTCGCGTCGTGGTCTCGCCGTCTCGTCCCCGCGTTTCGACCGGGGCGTCCGGCCAATCGACGTGATATTGACATCCCACTACGAACAGGCCGACAGCGCCGGCGAAGACGATTGTTTTGACTTGGGTTGTGATGGTTCCGGTCCTTCTTGGGATTGATTGAGGAGCGAGGTCGATTCGACGAGCCTATCGTGACAGAACCACGCGTGTGTGGCCATGGGCGTGTTCGGACGCCGTTTTGGGGCAGGACCGTCTAGGCTTCGCGTCGATTGCAACCACGTTTTTCATCATAACTGCATACTATATATAATGTTAAATAATTATGCGGCTATTCTCTCAAATCCAGTTGAATTGAGACTGAGTCTCAATATACTGCCTTGGATTGAACAACAGGCATTGCACAGAGTCGGAGGATCGAGGTCTCATGCCCACTCCAAAACGCACCATTGTACTCAACCAGGT
>JAPULF010000272.1 GCA_027295245.1 Planctomycetota bacterium | reverse complement strand
GGGCGTTCGCCCAATTCGCATTCCGTGCTAACCGCCGTCAACGTCGCGCTGGGCCGTCCACAACTCTTCCAGCGTGTATTGCGTGCCACATTCGGGACACCGCGCGTGCGTCAAGCCTCGCATGGCGTATCGGCACTGAGGGCACACCGGAAACGGGCGCATGCCTCGACGCCAAGCGAGTCGCTTGCCGGACCGCCACGCCCAAAACGTGACGAGCAGGGACGTAACCGCGATCAATGTGATGCCCAAAAGCACACAGACGTCGATCATCGCAACCGCCGCGTACATTGCGGCTCTCATTCGCTCGGGACGCAGGCCACCACCCGCACGTTGCGGTCCGTGTCGACAACGACCATGTGGTTGCCCGGCACGCGCTGCCAGCCGGAGTCGTCGCTGAGCCTCTCCGAGCTGATCAGGACCGCGCCGCCTTCGTTCGACTCGGACACTACGAGGCAGGCCCCGTCCTCGCAGGCATAGCGGGTGCCGGATTGGAAATAGAGGCTCTCGGCGCCGTCGGGCGGGCCGGTCGTGAATCGGCTGACCACCGCCCGGTGCCCGTCCGAGACCGCCAGGTTCAGATTCGTAAGCTCCGTTGCCCCGGCATCGCGGGCCAACGCGACCACGTCCCGAATCGTGTCCTGCATGGCGTTTTCGAGCGCGGCGGCCGAGCCGTCGTCGTCCGCGTCGCGGAGCCGATCCATGAAGAGCGCGAAGATGTGCTCCGAATCGGTCGAGCCTTCGATGGCTTCGAAGGACTCGTCGGAGAGTTGCTTCAACAAGCGCCGCCGCAAGCTGCGAAAACGGGCGATTCTGCCGTTGTGCATGAACACGAACCGACCGCGGGAGAACGGGTGGCAATTCGTCTCGACCACCGGCATGCCGGGCGTTGCGGCCCGCACGTGGGCGAACACGCTGCCGCTCCGCGTGACGCCGGCCAGTTCGAGCAGGTTGCGGTTGCTCCAGGCCGGAGAAATCGAACGAAAGACGGCGGGGGTGTCGTTCAGATCGGGGCAGTACCAGGCGACGCCGAAACCGTCTCCGTTCAGGGGCTCGACCCGTTCGCGGCTGTGAACGCTTTGGTGAATCAGGGAATTACTCGGCTCGGTGATCAGCGAACTGAGCGTGATCGGCGGGCCTTGATATACGACGAATCGACACATCGTTCACGCCCCGAATTTCTCCAAGCGCCCCGCGTGGGCCAGCGCCAAGGGTAGAAGGTACTTTGCGTCGAATCGGCCGAGTCCCCCGCGTAGACACTGCGCTTCGCCGAACCGTGTTTCCGCGTCGGGCCGGCACGTTGCCGCCGACATCAACACGGGCACCGGATGCCAACTATGGCTCTTCAGCGTAGCGGGTGTGCTGTGGTCGCCCGTGACGATGAGCACGGAGGGGTTCAGGGCGGCGATGTCGGGAATCCGGGCATCCACCTTTTCGATGTGCCGGACCTTTTCGTCGAAGTTTCCGTCTTCGCCGGTGCTGTCCGTGTACTTGTAATGCAAGAAGAAAAAATCGTGCGACGCCCAGTGGGCCGTCATCGCCGCGACCTGACGGTCGAGGTCTTCCGGCGGCGGAAGCACGGTCATTCCGACCAGCCGGGCGAGCCCGCGATACATGGGATAGACCGCGATCGCCGCGGCGTTGAGTCCGTAGACCTCCTGCATCGACGGAATCTCCGGGCGCCCCGAAAAGCCGCGGAGCGTGACCATGTTGGCCGGGCGCTCATCGTTGAGTAGTTCACGGGCCTGGCGGATGAATTCCGCGGCTACCTCGGCGGTTCGCCGGGACTCCGGATTCAGCGGGTTGGGTTCCAGCGGCTTGGTGCCGACGGTCTGCGGGTCCGTGTCTTCGACATCGCCCTTCAGGCCGTCGCCGCGGAACACGGCGACGAACCGGTGTTCCCTCACGGGCTCAACGAATACCCGCACGCCGTCGATGCGGATGGCCTGCATTTTCTTCGACAGTCGCACGCAGGTGTCGGTCGGTATTCGACCGGCCCGCCGGTCGGTGATGACGCCGTCCGAATCGACCGTGCAGAAGTTCCCGCGGGCCGCCACGTCGCTCGGGCCGAAGTCGAAGTCGATGCCCGCGGCCTCCAGCGCCCCGCGACCGATTACGTATTGCAGGGGGTCGTAGCCGAACAGACCCAGATGGCCCGGGCCGCTACCGGGCGTAATCCCGGGCAGGACCGGGATCGATAATCCGCAAACGCCCCGCTCGACCAGCTTGTCGAGATTCGGCGTGCGAGCAGTTTCGAGTTCCGTTTGCCCGTCCGGCGTACGGGGAAGGCCGCCCAGCCCATCCGCGACGACCAGCACAATCTTCCCGCCGTTGTCCCGTTGGAGGCGACGTGTGAGATCATGAATATCCATGCCTGCGACTCCCGAGCGAAGACGCCCTGTTTACCCCGCCACCGGCCGATCGGCAACCCTCCACGTCCGCGTCCGGAGTTGCAGGCCGGATGTGTGTCCGGGCCGCCCGGGCCGAGGGTCCTGAAACCAATCCGACGCACGCCGCCGCGCGTTCTCGGTTCCGATATCGCAACGAGTCCTCCGGGACGCTTTCGGACCAGGACATGAGGGCTTCGGCGGGCATATCATCGGCAGGAATCACGTTTCAAACAGCGCCGCATGTCTTTCGCCAACTCGGCGAACTGGACGGGGGAAATGCGGATGGGGGGAAGCCTGATGCAAGTCTACAAGAGAAGCTGTATCGCTCTGTTGGCACTGTTGATGGTCGCAGGATTCGATGCCCGCGCGTACGGCGCGCCGAGGCGCCCCTTCCGCGGCGGCGGCCATCCGGTCCCGGCGACGAGTATCGGGCGCTACCGGTTGCACAATCATCCGAACGGGCCCAAAGGACCGCCGCTGTACGGCCTTCGTCTCGACGGTTTGTTGACGCTGGATCGCCACGACGTGTTCACGTTCGACTTCGACGCCCCGGAGTCGGCGATGTTTATGGACCTCTCGGCGACCGGCATTCACATTTTCGGTCATGCCTTCGGCGGCCTGGATAGGGGGCGTGGTTATAAGGCGGGATCGACGGGCGTTTTTCTGATCGACTTCAAGTATGACAGCGGCGTCAGTGCGTTGCGCCGTGACCGCGGCATGCCCGATATTGCAGTGACAGGCGGTTGCTCCCTGTCGAATTCAGGGACGATTCAGGCAATGTTCGGTTCGAATCAGACGCCGATTCCGCTTGTGGCCAAGTGCGGCAGGCGGGGGAATTCGTTCCGGTTTGGCGACAAAAACGGCTCGGGCCACCGCGGTTTCGACGGTCTATCCGGCTGGGGCCGGCTGAACCACAACGGCCTTCGGCACATGAAGGCGAGCGACTTTCTTTTCACGGCGGAGAAGATTCCGGAACCCTCTTCTCTGGCCTTGCTGTGTCTGGGCCTGCCCCTGCTGATGTCGCGCCGCCGGGCCGGGAATCGCTAGCCGACGATTCTAGATCGCGCTTGCAGACTCCCCTTCGGTTCACTCGATCAGCATGAATCCGACCTCGGACGCAGAGCTTCGGACATCCTCCTCGAGGACCGGGCCGTATATCGATGGTCCGGTGTTGTTGTCGACCTAGAGGACTTTCCAGCCGCCCAAGGCCCCGATGGCGTAGAGCAGGTCGTAGTCCACTTTGGTTCCAAGCCCGATACAAATGAAAAGACTCGTCGTCGCCAACCGGCTTAACAAAATTCCGATAATCCACCCCTGCAATGCATGCCGACCAGGGACGAGGCTTCCAGCTAAAAAAACATTCGGTGTCATTGGCACGTCCCGTGCGCGAATCGTATGCTTGACTTGAGAACCCAAAAAGGGCAAACCACTCGCAAGACTGGGACGCAAAGCGTTGAGTCCGTTCGCCCATCGAACGGATTGTCGCGCCACCTATTTTGTTGTTCAGCAACGGCAGAATAGAAGGGATAGGGTTTCTAGGCTTTAACCCTAGGAGGGCGTCCCATGAAGCGCATGCTTTCTCAGATAAGAACGCGTGAGCGTCGCGCCGCGACGACGGTACTCGTTGTTCTCACGCTTCCCCTGTTGATTGGATTCATTGCGTTAGCCGTGGATGTTGGGCTCATGTGCAGCGTCCGAGCCGATTTGCA
>JAPULF010000271.1 GCA_027295245.1 Planctomycetota bacterium | reverse complement strand
GCATCGAAGAATAGCTTGAGACGCGGGTTCCGGCCAGCAGTCACCGGCGAAACCGCCGGCCCCCCCACCGGTAAACTCGACGCGATGCCGATCGCTCCAAACCGAAGCATTCCACCGCCCGGGCGTCCGGCCGTCTATCGGCCGGGTTGCGTAAATACTTTCCAAGACAAGGGTTAGGAGTATCTGGTCGCGGGTCGTCGTTGCAGGTTGGCGATGGACCGATTAGCATTCTGGATTCGGTTGGTGCGGACCCGTCGGGCAACTCCGCCGTCCGGTCACAAACGAAAATGAGGCATCACCCGCGTGATATCCAGACAAGGCGAGAAAACCGAGACCTATGATCGCCGCTTTCCCCGCGTCTTGCTGATCGGCCTGGACGGCGCCACCTTCGACGTGCTCGATCCGCTCATGGCCGCCGGTCGCATGCCGAATCTCAAGTCGCTGATCGACGGGGGCGCATCGGGCGTTCTCGAGTCGACCAAGCCGCCCATCACGCCCGCCGCGTGGACCACGTTCATGACCGGCAAGGGACCGGGCCGACACGGCATCATCGATTTCGTCCGCTACGACCCCGCAACCAACGCCCTCACGCTCAACAACAACACGGAGATCAGCCAGAATGCCAAGACCATCTGGCAGATTCTGAGCGACAAGCAATACAAGGTCGGTTCGATCAACGTCCCGATGACCTACCCACCCGAAGAGGTCAACGGTTTCATGATCAGCGGATTCGACACACCGCACGGCCGCGACGATTTCACCCACCCGCCCGAACTGCGAAGCGAACTGTTCAAAAGGTTCCCCGACTATACCCACGAAAAGAAATGGGAGCGCAAGGCCGGCGGCGGGATAGCGCTCTTCAAGAAAAACCTCGAGTACATCAACGACAGCTTCGAGCGCGGCTATGCCCTCGCGGAAATGTGCGGCAAAAAGTACGGCTGGGACGTCATGATGGTCCTCTACAAGCTGGTAGACAACCTGCAGCACAAGGCCTGGCGCTACCTGGACACCCGCACCCGCGATCGCGACCCCGCCCGGCGAAATCTCACGGAAGTCTGTTTCGAACGGCTCGATGTCGCCATCGGAAAACTCGTCGCGCTGGCGCGGAAAAACGACGCCACCGTTATCGTCATGTCGGACCACGGACACGGCAGCCTCGACGGCAAGGCCCAGCCGAATCTGCTTCTCGCCCGGTGGGGCTACCTGGGCCTGCGAAGCCCGTTCTCGCGGGCCCTGACGCGCACCTCCGTCTGGTGGAATCGCTATGTCGGAAAGAACGGCAGCTTTGCAGCCCTCGCCAACATGAATCGCGATCTGGCGATCGATTGGGCACGTTCGCGGGCCTGCGTGCTGCACGCCGGTATCTATGGATTCCTGTATCTGAACCTCCGCGGCCGCCAGCCCGACGGAATTGTCGAACAGAAAGACTACGAATCGACGCGGGCGGAAATCCGCGAGCGACTGCTCTCGGCCCGATGCCCCGACCGCGACGGCAACGACATGCAGATCTTCCCCGCGGTTCACATCACCGAAGAACTCTACAACTGCGATCGTAACGACCACCCGTGGTTGCCGGACCTGTTGCTCTCACCGGCCCCCGGTCTGGCGGTCGTCAAGAAGATTCGCGGCTCGTCGCCGGTCCGCTGGGTCCCCTTCTCCAGAATGGAGGGCACGCACCGCCTCGAGGGCATCGTGGTGGCAAACGGACCGCGAATCGCCTCCGGCAAGCGAATCAGGGCCCATATCGCGGACATCGCCCCGACCATTCTCGCCGGCCTCGGCGAACGCGTTCCCAAGGACATGGAAGGACGCGTGATTCACGAGATGTTCGACCGAAAGATCTCCGTCCGCTACGAACCGCCGCAGGAACGCCGCGTCGAAGAAGCCCCGGTCTTGTCCGAGGCCCAAGTGCAGGACGTCACCGACCGGCTGAGCGACCTCGGATACCTCGAATAGGTGCATGCCCGGGTCCTCTTCGACCGTCGGGTGAAAGACGAATGGAGCGCACACCATGGCACTTTCCATGACATTCCTCGGACACAGCGGCTTCGTCTTCGACGACGGCAACCACAAACTGGCAATCGATCCCTTTCTCACCGGCAACCCGGTCGCGAAAGCCAAGCCCGAGGACGTGCGTTGCAGCTACATTGCCCTGACACACGGACACGAAGATCACGTCGGCGATACCGAGTCGATCGCCAAGACCAATGACGCCACCGTTCTGGCGGCATACGAAATCTGCAACTACCTGGGCAAACAGGGTGTCAAGAAACTGGAGCCCGGCAACCCCGGCGGGAAGATCAACACCGACTTCGGCTGGGTGGCATTCACCCAGGCCTTCCACTCCTCGTCATACCAGGGTCAATACATGGGCCTGCCCTGCGGCCTGATCGTGAATATGGGCGGCGCCACCGTCTACCACTGCGGCGACACCGCGCTGTTTAGCGACATGAAGCTGATCGGCGAAATATACAAGCCCGACATCGCCTGCATCCCCATCGGCGACCGATTCACCATGGGCCCGGAACTCGGAACCAGAGCCGCGGAATTCATCAAACCGAAGGTCGCCATTCCGATCCACTACGCGACCTTTCCGGGCATGCTCGTGCCCGACGCGTCGGGCTTCACGCCGACCGGCGTCGAAGTCAAAATCTTGGAGCCGGGCGAGACGTGGCGCTACGGCTGATTCGTGCCCGGCGACTCAGGACTCGGCGATACAGTACTCGGTTCGGGGCCGTCTTCCGTTTCATTGCGCGAAGTCAGCGCCCCGACCCCCAGAATCTGTTCCCACATCGCGATCGTGCGATCGACGTCGATCTTGGGCGGAATACCCGTCGTCGTCACACGCCAGTTCGGCATGCGCTGACCGTTCAAAAAAACGACGCCGGAACCCGCAACACCGAGGTTGTGGCCCAGCGCAACGTCCTCGGCGATGCGTTCCACTCCGGCCCCTCCGATTCGGGCGTTTTGAAATTTCTGCACATCGATCCCGACCTCTCTCGCAAATGCCTCGTACGGCCTTTCGTCCAACCGTTTCGCATTGTGGTAAAGCAGCCGGCAATACTCGTAGTGCTGCGACGGCGTTCCGGCGACGCGGGCGGCCTCGGCAGCCAGGGCCGCCTCGCACGCAAAGTGGTGCAGATCGTGTTGCACATTCTTGTTGCACGTCCGCGATACCGGAAAGTGCTTGAAGGCCAACTGCAAGCGTCCCGGGAAACGATCCGTCAGCGATTTCGCCGAACGAAAAAGGTCCGAACAGTGGGGACATTCGAAATCGCTGAACGAAACCAGGACATTCGGCGCCTCGCGCGACCCGACGACCAAATCGTCGAAACGAATCCGTATGTCGTGCCGAGGCGACTGCCCCGTCTTCATCTGGACAAAGGACGCATTGTTCGTCGCGTCGAGCAAGCGAAGGCGGCATTGCTCCACAAGGCTCGACAGCACGAACCCGGTCACCGCCGTTCCCAACATCAACAATGCCGCAGCGGTCCCCAATAAGACCGCGAATCCCCGTGCCGACGACGGGTACGGCCGCACCCCGGCGGCCTGATCCAGATTGCTCAATCGCGGCCGCACGAAAAAGATCAGGGCGAACATCGCAACGTTGATGACATGGGCCCCCAGGCACCAGGTACACCATAGCTTCAGGTGCGCCGCCATGACATACGTGTAGTAGATCGAGGCGCACAAACCCGCGCAACCGACCAACAACGGCAGCCGGTGCCAACGCCAGCCCGCGGAATTCGGAATGCCGATCAGCCAGAACCAGATCCCCAACGCCGCAAAGTAGGCGAACCCCAAATGGGCCGCCGTCAGAGGCCCGATTTTGCCCCACTGGCTGCGTAATACGTGGGTGCAACTGATCGTGTCGGTGGTCGCACAGATCTCGGTTCCAAAGACCTCGGACGCATCGACGTTCGGCGTCGCCATGACCGCAAGCACGCCGCTGACGGCGCAGCCCGCGACGGCAAGCAGGATCAACAAGACCCGGGAAACGAGGAGCCGGTGTCGATGCCTGGTACGTTGAGAGCCGTCATGCATGAGAACCGGTCCGTCCATACGCAAGAGCGTCGCGCCGACTTCAAGCCGGGCGCGGGCATAGCATAGACCCGAATCCCCGGAAATGGAAAACGCAATGTGAATGCGCTGCCGCCGACCGAGCGAAAAAACTCCCGTCAGACCTCGTGCAACGGCAACCGTGTGACCGGGCTCAGGACAATCTTGCGATAGCCGCCGCGAAACGAGAGTTGTGACGCCACCAGAACGACCGCCAACACAAGCGGATACAGGGAGAATCGCGCCGTTTCACTCCAGGTCACCGCCCCGTCGCCGTTGTCCGCCGCCGTTGCCGATATATCGCGGTAACGGACGTCGTTCAAATCATCGAAAGAACAAAACGCCGCGGGGATCCTCGAGACCGCACCCGGCGTCAGGGTGTCCCAGGGCACGAGCAACGCCAGTGCCAGCAACGACCACCGGACCGCCCTGGTAATCCCCGCGGCACCGCCGAGACGCGCCGACAGGCTCACCAACAAGGCGAGCACCATCAACCCGCCCACCATAACCACCGACACGCGCCCGACGAAGCCGGCCAAAGAAACCGCCGATTCCGTCCCACGGGCCCAACGCCGAGACAGGTCGATCTCCGCCTGCGTCGGGCTCGACGCCTCGCCGACCGTGATGGCGCGATCGGCGTTATCCAGTTTGTCGGTGTGCCGCACCACGTACCACGAGCCGACCTGGGCCACGATCGCCACGATCGCCAGCCAGAAGAACAGATTCTTCGTAATCCGCAACACGTCGAGCGCCGCAAGGTGTTCGCGTCCGAGTTCCTGAGAGCCGTCGGAGGATTGATCCATGGCAGAGTGCTCCTCTACTAGAACGATTCACGAATTCCCGTAGCGTCAACCCTTGTGGGTGACGAGCATCCGGGTGGCGAGCCTTGGCGCGACGAGTTCCGCAGTCAGATTCGTCGAGCGGCGGCCAAGAAAAAATACCCAATGCCACTATCTCTCGTGAACGACCCGGCGCGTCCGTGGCAATCGGAGCGTGTCTCCGAGCCGGACGATCCCCTCTCGCCGCCAACGGCTAAACTCACTCGCAGCCACCAGGAGGTATTATCAGGAAGTGCAAAACTATTCTCGCGCCGCGGAATGCCGTCAGTTCGTGTCGGCCGCTTATTGATTGTAGACCCTGGTCCTCCCGAACATGGGCACCAGAAACGTGTGGGGTCGTGACGCGATGACCCGGCCGTCCTCGCGCACGTACTTTACGGCAAATGACACCTCACGTCCGGCAACGTCAAGTTCCCCCGGCCATTGCAACCGCAGACCGTAGCCCCATCCCATGGCCGTCCTTTGTAGGCACCGCCAAGGGTACGCCGCCTCGGGGTCCAATTCCCACTTGTGAATAAGCGTAACGGACTCGTTGCCCAGCCGGTCATACGCAATTCGATACATGCTGACGATGATCGTCCCGCTGCCGAAGACACCCTTGGACTTTCGCTTGCCGTCTTCAATGATGATACTTTCGAGGTAAACGTTGATCTTCACGCCGTCAACGCGCCCCGTGCCGTCGCTGTCGAACAGCAACCACGGATTGTTCGGGAAGAATTTCGCCACGCCGATGATGTTGGACTTGACCCCTTCCGTCCAGACCGGCGCGGCCGGGCCGCCGGTGCCGCCCGGGTTCATGCACCCGCCCGAAAGAACCGCTGTTGCGAGCATCAAATAGCACCGGCGTTTCATCGAAATCGTCCGTCCGACCATCCCATCACCGGCTCGCGCCGTAGGTCGGCGACCTCCGAGTATCGTTCCGAGTGATCACGGTGTCGTCGGGCAACAAAGGGCCGTACCTCGGCACGCTCGGGCCGTATTGGCGCGGCCCCACCGGCTCCGACGGCAGGCCCGGCAGATCGGGTGGCGTATCGATATCGTCCAGCGTTTCTTCCGGCGTAACGCGAAGTCCCTGGAACAGCGGGCTCTGTTTCATCTCGGGCGTGATGATCCCGCTTTCGTCGCGGGCGTCGTAGCTCATCCGGCGACCGTCTTCAACCGTTCGAACGATCCTCGGCGTCATGGCGATCAGCAACTCGGTCCTCTGCTTGATTCGCCGCGTGGTACGGAACAGCACGCCCAGGCCCGGAATGTCGCCCAGCAACGGGACCTTGCTCTCGGCCTCGGTTTCCGAGGTTGTGATCAGGCCGCCGATCACGACCGTCTCTCCGTCCCTTACCGCAACCGTGGTGTCGGCCGTGCGGCTGTTGAAGACTGGCGCCGTTACGCCGTTCCCGATGTCGATGGTCGAATCCGTGAGCGAGGAAACCTCCGGAGCAATCCGTAGGTACACCCAGCCGTCCGGATTAATGTGCGGCTCGACGTCGAGAATGATGCCGATGTCCTCGTATTCGATGGTGGAATTGACCTGGCCGGCCCCGGTCGACTGCGTTCCCCGGATAAACGGCACCCGTTGGCCGATGCTGATGTTCGCCTCCATGTTGTCCTGGCACATGATCATGGGACGCTGGATGATTTCCAGCCGGCTGTCCGCCTGAAGCGCCCGCAACAGAAAGTTGAAATCCTCGCCGGTGATCGTGAAGCTGAAGCCCCCAAGCCCGGCCCCGGCGGCCCCCAAATCGGTGCCGCCCACCACGTCGAAGTGCGTGCTCTGGAGAATGCCGTTGGCATTGGCCACCGCGGTTTCACTGAAGCGAAGCTGCTGCAACGCGAACTCCAGGCCCAGCTCGAATCGATCGTCAAGCGTAACCTCTGCGATCATGACCTGGATCATGACCTGGGCCGGCGGCAGGTCGAGCTGCTCGATAATCGAGAGCACGGACTGTTCGTATCGCGGGGCCACCGATACGATCAACTGATTCGATTCCTCGTGGGCAACGACGGAAACCTCCTGCTCCATTCGCCGTTGGGGCGACATCTGGTCGCCCACGGACTGAAGCCGCTGACTCTCGGCCTGCCAGAAGGCCTGCACCGCGGACTCGACGGCCGTGGCCTCCGCGTTGACCAGCGTGTAAACCTTGTGTACGCGATCGTCGATCGACTGCGAATCGAGCTGATCGATGATGTCGGCAACGATGTCGATGTCCTCGGGCCACCCGGCCGCCACGACCGAGTTGGTCCGCTCGTCGGCGGTGAACGTCGTCTTCGGCCGCCCAAACGTGCCCTTGGTCGCCGTTCCTACCTGCGAGGCCGCCGTGGGTACCCCCGTACTGCTTATCCCGCCCTCGACCTCGAACTCCCGACCCTGCTGGAACGCCCGCTCCTGCTCGGAAGCGCTGTCCTGGGCGAACATCGACTCCAGCAACTCCACCATGCGCGTCGCGTCGGCATTGATCAGCGTAAAGACCTTGACCAACACCGCCCGCTTCTCGATGCGATCCAATTGATGGATAAGCGATTTCATCAACCTTTGTGAAGCAGGCGGCGCGACCACCACCACGGTGTTCGAACGCTCGTTGTAGCTGATTCGAACGTTCTGCTGCATGGCCTCCAGGACTTCCTGGCCCTGCTTGCCGTCGACTTCATAACGCACCAGAAAATTCTGTATCGACCGGGCGTCATCGATCTCCTGGCCGCCTCCGCCGGACGCCGCCGTCCCGGTCAGAATCTCGTTCAATAAATCGACCATCTTGCTGGCGTCTTCGTTCTCACACCGGTAGACGCGAATGTCGACGGCGCCGATCGGCTCGGCGGTATCGAGCTGTTTGATAAGTTCTTCGATGTTGTCCAATTCGCCGGGAGGCCCGGTCACCAACACCGCGTTCGTGCGGTTGTCGACCGTCACGCCGACGAGGTTGTCGGAACCCGTCCCCCCCGCCGCCTGGAACAACTCGTCCAGTATCTCCTTGACCTTCTCGGCCCGCGACTCCTTCAGTGGAAACAGCCGCACCATTTCCAGCAGCGCCGAAGGTCGATCCAACCGATCGATTACGTCCTTGATCAGCGCATGGTCCTCGCGCGAAGCGCTGATCAGCATCGTTTGATTCCGCTCGTTGGGCTCGATCGTGACCGGGACGTTCTGCACCTGCGGGCCGCCCTGATCGCGCGATTGATTCCGCTGCTCAAAGACGTTTCGGATCATGTCGGCGACCCGCGCCACCGGGGCGTTTCTGAGCGGGCCGTATACCTGAATACCGATGCCCTCGCCCGGCGGCACGTCGAGTTTCTCGACCAGGACCACCGCCCGATCGATGCCGTCCTTGGTCCCGCCGATCACGATGCGATTGCTGCGTTCGTCGGAAAAGACCGTGATCTTGAAGCCGGACTGCTGATTCTCGCCGGAGCCGGTGCTGCGGACGTCGTCGAGCTTGTCGAAATGATCCTGCACCTGGGCCGCGATCCGCACCGCGTCGCCGTGTTGAATGGTCATGAGCCTGGTGATGGCGACGTCCCAAGGCGTGTGGACGCTCTCCATCCGCGTATATATCTGGCGGACAAGGGTCATGTTCTCGGGACTCGCCGAGACGATCAGCATATTGGCCCGGTTGTCAACCGTGATGGTCACCTTGCGACGCTTGACGATCACGTCGCTGCCACCGGTCATCCGCGGAAACGGCCCGTCGTCGGCGAACAACTCCTCGAGCGTGTCCTTGACTCGATACGCATCGATGTTCGTGCAGACAAAGAACTCCACCTGACCGGGAATACCCATTTCCTGATCGAGTTCGGCCACCTTCTGCCGCAACACCTCGATGTTCTCGCGCGACGCCGCAACGATCAGCGAATTCGTGACTTCGTCAACCTGAATCTCGACTTCGTCCTCGGGTCGGGAACTGCCCTCCGCCGTCCGCATCTCGGCCCGCTTCTGAAACAGCGACGTAAACGCCGGTGCCAATTGCGAAGCCGAGTTGTGCTTCAGTCCAACGATGTAGATCTGGAACATCGGATTCAGTTCCAACGCCTCGATCTTCGCCACGACCGCCTCGATCGCCTCAAAGTCGCCCTTGCTGGCCGCCACGATCAGCGAGTTGCTCCGCGCGTCCGCGACGATCGCCGGCACATCCAACTTGAATCCGCTATCACCCTCCTGCTGGCTTTGGCGCTCTTCCCACAGGGTCTTGAGCTTTTCCGCCATATCGCTGGCATTGCCGTTTCGAAGCGTGATCGTGCGTATGTCGTCTACGAGCGCCGTGGCGACCACGTCCAGCTTCGCGATGAGCCCGCGCAATTCCTCCATCCGTTCCTTGCGGGCCGCGATGATCAGCGACTTCGACCGCGGATCGCCCTTGATCACGACCATCTCGGCCTTCTCCGCATTCGCCCCCGTGCCCGTGGGAAGCGCCGCGGCCCGCTTCTCGATCAAGTCGGTCAGCGCGGACTCGAGCGACGAGGCGTTGGCATACTCCAATTCGATGATCTCGAACGGCATGACGTCCAAGCCCTTGATATCGAGACTGGCGGCCAGCTCCGTCAACAACGTCACCGCCTCGGGCCGACCGATGACCACAACCTGATTCGTGCGGGCATCCGCCTGTATCACCGCTTGATAAACCAACGCCCCGGCCGCCCCGTCCGGAAGGCCGAATTTATCGCTCTTGCCCGGCCGCTGAGTCAACGACTCCGCACTGGTTAACATGTCGTTCAACTGCGTGGCGATTTCGGTCGCATCCGCATAGATCATCGTGATGACTTGATGCTGCACCGCCGCACGGGCCGGCTCCTTGTCGAAACTTAGCGCCACTTGCTTCATGACCAGGCAATTCTCTCGGGTACTCGCGATGATCAGCGAGTTGCTGCCCTTTTCCCCAAACACGACCAACGGCCGATTCAGATCGATGCTCGCGATGTGCTCCCCATGCTCGTCAAGCAGGTTAAACCGCCGAATGAAGTCCTTCATCGGCGTGTCGCCCGTGGCGGCCTTTTCGAGAAGCAGGTTGAGTAAGGCTCCGAGTTCGTCGGCGTCTGCCACCCGCAGCGGCACCACCATGAGGTCGGCCTCGCCGACCTGATATTTCCGGTCCTCCGAGGGCGGCAGTTCGGCGTCGAGCCCTTCGATGATTTGCTCGACGAACTTCAAGTCCGTTTCGCCGGCGGTTATGAACACCGAGTTGGTCGGAGCGTCGATCTCGACCTGGATCGCGTCCGCCGGGATGCCTTTCTGCTTCAGGTACGCCGCAACCATTCTCTTCAGGGTCTCACCGGCCTCCGTAACCCTACGGTTCTTCAACTGAATGGTCTTGACGTTTCTGACCTTCTGCTCGGCGGTGATCTCGTTCTGTTCGATCAGGCTCAGCACTTCGGCCATCTTGGCCTCAGTCGCAGCAATGTAGAGACCGTTCGTCTGGGCGTCGGCGATAATGTCAATCTTGTCTTCCGGCAGCACCTGGCGTTCACCGACCTGCTGGATCTTTGAAAAGACGTCCTGCAACGTCTTGGCGAGTTCCTTCGCCTGGGCGTTCTTCAGGGCGACGTACTCGATGATTTTCGGCGCGGTCGCCGTGTCGAGCATTTCGAGGATCGAGAGCATCACGGCGATGTCTTCTTCCGATCCTTCCAGAATAAGCGAGTCGGGCCCGGATTCGATGATTTCCATTGGGGCGCCGGAAAGGCGCTTAGCCGCGGCCTCCTGTGCGTTCTTCGTCATTCGATCGGGATTGGCCGGCTGTGTGGCAGCGCG
This sequence comes from Planctomycetota bacterium, assembly GCA_027295245.1. GTDB lineage: Bacteria > Planctomycetota > Phycisphaerae > UBA1845 > UTPLA1 > JAPULF01. The sequence goes on along the minus strand of JAPULF010000271.1, from coordinate 999 downwards.
GATGGCCGCCAGAGGATCCCTCGCCCGTACAGGCTGTCGCGGATTCGCATTTCTGCCATCCGTCTTCTTTTCCGCGTCGGCCTTCTTGTCCTGATTCGTCTTGCGAATCGTGAACGTCTTGGGCCCTTCGGGTTTCTTTTCATCCGACGCCTGGGCCACCGCCATATTCCACGTCAACTGCGCCAGGAACACCGGCAACGTCGACGCCGTCGCGACGGGCGCACCCGCGCCGCGCTGCATGGCACGATCCCAACGCCGCCCCTGTTGCCACCCGGCATCCGATCGCCGACCGCGGCCGCGGCCGCGCCTATTGCCTGACCGGCCGCGCTGACTGTTGCTGCTCCCTTGTTGGCTCTCCTTGAGCTGATCCAGGAGTTGCTTGGCCTTGGCCGGCGAAAGGGTTTCGAGCCTGATAATCCGCCGGACGACCGGGCCGGCCGGGCCGATCGCCACCAGCCGATCCACCAGAGCCTTGACTTCCTCATACTTGTTCTTGGAACCCGAAACGACGAGACAATTGGATATCGTGTCCGCACTGATCTTCACCAGACTCGGCCGGTAATCCCGCCGGCTGCGACGCTTGTTTTCCTCCAAATCGTTGACCTGGTCTTCAACCATTTGCGCCAGTTGCACAACACTTCGCCCCTGGGGAACCTGTATGAGTTGCACCCCGCCTTCATCGCCCTCCATCTGACTGTCGAGCTGCTCCGCCATCCTCTTGATATCGTTGACCACCGTGCGCGGGCCCTTGACCAGAAGCTGGTTGGTCGCCTCTTCCGCGACAATCACGGTGGCCTGATAGCCCGTGCCCGAACCACGGCCGCGCGGACTCTTGTCCACAAACAAGCGCGTCAGAATGTCGGCCGTTTCGGTGGCATTGGCCTTCGCTAGCTTGATCGTGACGGGCTGGTTTGCGTCCTGGGGTTGATCCAGTTCGTGAATCTTCGCGACCGTCTCGGCCACGCCCTCGGGCTTTCCGACCACGATGATGGCGTTCAG
>JAPULF010000270.1 GCA_027295245.1 Planctomycetota bacterium | reverse complement strand
GCCGGCGGCCACTCACCGATTTCGAGCCGAGGGCCGGTACTGAGAATCACCGCCCGCTCGATGACGTTCTGCAATTCGCGTACATTTCCCGGCCAATCGTAGGCGCTCAACGCGTTTAGTGTCGACTCAGGAATTGATTTGATCTGCTTCCCCATCTTCATGCCGTATTTCATCGCGAAGTACCGCGCGAGGCGAGGGATGTCGTCCCTGCGATCTCGCAGCGGTGGTACCCGAATCGGGAAGACGTTGAGCCGGTAGAAGAGGTCGGCGCGAAAGCTCCCGTTTTCCACCGCCTCGTTCAGGTTTCGGTGTGTCGCCGCTATGACGCGGACGTCGACCTTCAGTGTCTCCGCGCCGCCGACACGCTCGAACTCCCCTTCCTGCAAGACTCGAAGGAGTTTCGCCTGCAGGTCCAGAGGGAGATCGCCGATCTCATCGAGAAAGATTGTGCCGCCATCGGCCATCTCGAAGCGTCCGGTCCTTCGCGTGAGGGCACCGGTGAAAGCGCCCTTCTCGTGTCCGAAGAACTCGCTCTCGATCAGCCCCCCCGGCAAGGCGGCGCAGCTCACGGTGATCAAGATGTCACGTTTGCGACCGCTCAGGTTGTGCACGGCCCGCGCGATGAGTTCCTTGCCCGTGCCGGTGTCGCCGATCAGCAGGACGGTCGAATCCGTGGCGGCAACCTTCTCGACGCTGACCATGGCATTCTTGAAGGCCTTGGAACTGCCCACCATCTCCCCGAAATCGAACTCCGGTTGGGCCGCCTCCTGGAGATACAGGTTCTCGAGTTCCAGCTTTCGCAGTTCCGCATCCGCCCGCTTTCGTTCGTTCACGTCGCGCAGAATGATCGTGAACAGCGTCCGGCCGGCGACTTGGAACTGCGAAATCGTCGCCTCCGCGGGAAACTCCTCACCATCGGCGCGGATGGCCTTGAGTCCGTCGGGAACCCAGACGTGTCGTTTCTTCGGGTCGCTTTGCTCAGGCCCGGGCCCATACCTGGCCAACAATTCGCGAAACGCCGTCGACATAAAACGGTCAAACGGCTGTCCGATCGCTTCATGCACTTTACATCGGAACACATCTGTGGCAGCCGCATTGAATACCTGGATGATGTGTCGCTCATCGATCGTTACGATGGCATCCATGGCCGACTCGAGGATGCGCGAAAACCGCTCCTCGCTTTCTCGATACGCCTCCTCAGCCCACTTGAGCTCCGTGATGTCCTGAACGACCACGCTTAGCGCTCGCACACTGCCGTCAGACGAGCGGAGGGGGTAGAGACTCATGAGTCCCGTCATCTCTACATCAGGATCTGTAGGCCTGAACGTGCGGCGCTCCAGGTTGAGGGCCGGCTCTCCCGTTTCGATTACGGCATAACAAACCGACTCGACCTTCTTGGCTATCTCCGGGACGATCTCTCGAATCGATCGACCGATGTGATCGGCAACCGAAAGTCCACCCATGGCCGCGAGCTGCTCATTGATCCGAAGGATACGCAGATTCGTGTCCAAGAGACACAGCCCCACCGGGGCAGTATTGTAGATATGGTTCAGTTCGGCGAACTGCTCACGGGCACGGGCCTCCATTTTCTGATGGGCTTTCTCGGCCTGCTTTCGTTCCGTGATATCGCGGGAGATGCCGATCAATCCGATGACCGCTCCTTGGTGATTTCGGTAGACGGTCTTCGTCGAGAGGAATGTTCGGAGGGTCCCGCGCACAGGTATCAGTGTCTCAAATGTCTGGGGTTTTCCTCCGTCCAGGATTCTGCGGTCATCCGCCACGATATGGCTGGCCGTCTCGTGTGGAAACAGCTCTCTGTCATTCTTGCCGATCACTTCCTCATGGGTCCGGCCGATGACCCGCTCGCCGGCGGTGTTGATCATCAAGTATCGGCCTTGAAGATCCTTAACGAAGACAGCATCGGTTGTCCCCTCGATCACCCCGGACAAGAGGCTGTTGGTCTCGTGCAGGTTTTCCTCGGCGTGCTTGCGCTTCGCCGCTGCCTCCTCAAGTTCCAGCACGCGGGCGCGCAGCGACTCCAATTCCGCGAGATGCTCATTCCTGCTCTTGCCGGGTTCCGTCATGGCCCGTCCCAGGTTGCGATCGTGCCTATTGTAAGCGATATGGCCGCCTCCGTGGCACACCCGGCGGCGAGGTAAGGCCCGTGCGTTCTTTCGGAGCGCTCGGCCCTTGTTCGAGGCGAGCTTGCCTAGACGAAGGGCAGGCTTGGAGGTGGAGACACGGTCCTGCGGAGTATCAATGCACGGATCTCGCTATGTCGAGTTGTCAGACTAGGGACTGATCGGGACCTCTTTTGATGACGCCCCGACACCGATGAACTCGACTTCGCTGCAGAGCTTGTTTTCGTCGAACCGCAGTATGCAATAGTGCGGCTTGCCGAAGTCCTTGATCAGTCGGCCGTCGTAGAGCTGGCTCAATGTATTGGTGGATTCACGCCGGGCGGTGACCAGGAGAGGTCCGACATTTTCGAGTAATGCCTCGCACTCGCCTATAGGCTTGCCCTTGACCTTGTTCGCGATAATGAGGGCCCTCGGAATGTCCGTCTTGGCATCGCTGGTCTTCTCGACACGCGAAAATGCAACGATTCTATCGTTGACCGCCTCGACCACGTAGCGGTCCTTGCCGAGAATGTTGTAGTCCTTCACCGGGTAGATGACCCACCCCCGCGAGCGGTTTTGATCATGCAGGGCATCGAGGCGTTCGCCGAAGGCTTCATCCGCCGCGGCCAGAGTCGCACCGATCAACCTCTCCGAATGCTTCTTGACGTCGGCGTCATCGACGGC
>JAPULF010000027.1 GCA_027295245.1 Planctomycetota bacterium | reverse complement strand
GCGCAGGCGGCTCACGGCGGCGCGGCCGGCGGCGTGCTCGGGACGGGCAGCAGCAACGTCGGGCAGGGCGTACCGCCGCCGATCATCAAACCGGACGCCATTGCCGGCGGCCGTGCTCCCGCAAGCGACGACGTGAGGGTGTTCGGGATCACATTGGGCACCGATCCGTCACCGGCGAACCGTGATGGCTTGGCGCGGGAATCGACATCGACGCGTAAGACAATCGAAAGACTGGTGACCGCATTACTTGTAACGGTCGGCATGTCGTTTGCCATTGGACTCACTTTCGAGCGGAGTCTCATGCCGTTGCCGGCGGTGGCGACGTTTCTCCACGTGATATCGATGGTGGGCGGAATCCTCCTGGGCACATATCTCGTCGCCGAGCGTTTCCACATCGAAGGCGATTGGGGTCGGCGGTTTGTGGTTGCGGGCATCGCCGGCGCCGGGCTGATTCCAAGTAGTCTCATTGCGAGCGCCATGGGCATAACGGGCGGTGAACGCTGGTTGCTTGCGCTCTTCGCGGCACTGATCGTCTGCGATTGGACGGGGCGTCTTCGCGATGCGCAACGGGGCGAGATTTCGCTAGGTCGGGCAATCAAGGCCGGCCTGTTCGGTGCCGTGGCCGGTTTCGTGATGGCCCACGACCAATCCGCTCCGGCAATCGGGGCAATCTGCGCGTTGACGTCGCTCGTCTTGCAGACAATCGGCGGGATGTGGCCCATGCGGTACGTGAGTCAGGTCGGCGCCGTCGCCGGTGAAGGTTCCGGAACGGCAACATGGGACGGCGGCGACGCGACGATACCGGCGAGCGATCGGCCCGGCGTTGCGGTCAGCCCGGAGAGTGCTCGGGACGCCGCGCCCATTGTCGTCAAGGCACAAGGCGAGCGGGCGGCCGCCCAATCGATCGACGCGGAAGTAGGCCTGCTTCGCAATCCCGGCGTCAGGTCGATCTGGTTGTTGATCTCGGTACTGGTTCTGGCATTGAGCAGCTTGCTGTTTATTGCCTCCGGCCTGGTGGCGGATTCCTATTCCGAAGTCGGCGCGTTCGTCGTGGCCGGGATCGTCTCGTCTCAGGCATTCCTGTTTGCGTTGAGCTGCGCCGTCCCGCGCTACAAGAAGGGGCTTTGGCGGAGCGTGTTTCGCAAGGCGATCTTCTTTGCGGGGATCGCCCTCAGCGGCGCGAGCGGGGCTTCGATCGGCCTGTTCGGGCTTCAACAAGAGGAACTGATGTTCGGCCTGACCGGCGTGATCGTCGGCGGTCTGATCGGCATATTCGTGTGGTTCGTCCCGGTTCCGGCCTGGCAGCCTCCCAAGGTCAAGCCGGAGGACGAAGAGGAAGCGAACCGACAACGCAAGGCCAAGCACTTGAAGACCGCCGGCGGGATAGGCCTCGGAATCGGGGTGATGTTGGTGCCGGTCCTGTTGGCGGTCGTTCCGGAAAGCGATTGGGAGGAACTGCTCCCGGCCGTTTTGATACCGCTCGGCGGGCTCGGTATCGTATTTCTTTCTATCGGTTTCGCATACGGGCGGCGGCGCCCGCTGGATCGTTTGAAAGCGCGGAAGATCGTGCTTCCGATTCGACGCATATTCGAGGTCGACGCCGGCATGAACCTGGCCGGCCTGATCGAGCGCCACATGACGATGATGGGATTCAAATTAGACAGCAAGTCGGACCTGCTCTGGTCGTTCGTCAGGGGAAACTGGTCCGGATCGTTCTGGCAATCGGACATTCGGGAGTGGAAGACGAAGCTGAACGTCGCGGCGTACGAACTCGACACCGGTGGGTATCGCGTGACGGCATTTCTGAACGTGGACGCCCCGTTCAACAGCCCGAACCGCAAACAGATTGAGGCCGTGAACATCGAGGTTTCGGACCTGATCGAATTATTGGGTGGGCGCGAGGCAGCGCGCGACACCGAGGGAGATGCGGCATGAGCACTACTATTGGCATCGCAGGTGTGTTCGGACTCCTGTTGAGCGCGTTCCTCGGCGTCGCGTTCCTGGCCGTCGTCATTTATGCCATCAAAAAGAAGGCATGGGTTTCGCTGGTTTGTATGCTGGTGTTCGTGCCGATCGCGGCTGGTTTCTTGATCGCGATTCCGCTCGCGGCGCCGGCTCGCGTGGCGAGCAATGGGGGGATCCGAATGACGGTCGCACCCCCGTCGCAGAGTGTCGGGGCGACCGCTTCGGCCGAGGGCGCCGACCAAGCGATAGTCGCCGAGGCCTACTCCGACTACTCGGTCGCTGCCGCTCAAGCCGAGGCCGAGTCGGCCGATTGCGACGACGAATCAACGGGTCAAATCATACAGTCGTATAACACGGAGGCGCCGTCGCCGGCAGCCGATCGCCGTGGGCCCGTCGGCAGGGCAGTCGAACAAACGAGCTGGCGCACGCCTTTGTCCGTGGCCTTTCTCGCGGGGCTGCTTGTCATTGCATACCTGTTTCTCGACGCGAACACCCGTGGGCACTATACTTGGCCCTTGCGAGTCGGCTCCGCGATCGCCTTCGCGGCCATTTGTGTGTTTCTGTGGCGCGCAGGCCCGTTGTTCTAGGCGGGGCGGGTCGGCGACGGGTGGCAGCCGCTCCATGGAAACACACGACGCAGACAGTTTCCTCATCGAGGCGATACGACACGGTGATCAACGGGCCTGGCGTCAATTGATCGATCGCTACCAGGGTCGGCTGCTGGCCTTTGCCCGGAGCCGTTTGGGCGCCGGCAGCGACGCCGAGGACGCCTTGCAGGAAACATTTCTCGGTTTCGTTACCAGTCTCAAGCACTTCGACGCGGGCCGTTCGCTGGAAACCTATCTGTTCGCCATTTTGCGATACAAGATCGGCGAAGTCCTGACCAAGAAGCAGCGCCGGTCGGAAGTCACGGCGGGATTCGACATCGAGGACGATGCCCCGGGTCTTCCGGAGCCGTCGGTCTCGGAGACCCCCAGCGGAATCGCCGCGAAACGCGAAGGAAGCGATCGCCAGGCGGATGTCATCGCGACCATTTTGAGGCGGCTGATCGAAGAGTTGAGGGACAAGGGCAGGCTCGAGGACCTTCGCGTGATCGAGTTGCTCTTTTACGTCGGGCTCCGAAACAAGGAGGCGGGCGAGTTGCTCGGCCGCGACGAAAAGGCGATTGCAGGCGTCAAGTTTCGGGCGTTGGGCCGGCTTCGCGAGTTTCTGGCGGAGCTTCAAGAGGACGATCGGGGATTGTTGGACGATCAGCGACTCTTCGGGGACACCACGATCGCGCGGGTATGGCGGCGTCGGCGCCTGAGCTGCCTGAAGCGGAACACGCTGGGCTCCTATCTGCTGGGCGTCCTGGATGAGCCTTGGCTCAGTTACACGGCGTTTCATCTCGACACGGTCAAGTGTCTGATGTGTCGGGCCAATGCGGAGGACTTGTCCGAGGACGCCGGGGAGTTGTCGACCGCCGAGCGGGGGGAGGAAATGTTCCAATCGAGTGTGGGATTTCTTTCTCGCATCGACGAAGCGTAGTCCGCGGATCACAGCGGCACACGAGTCGGCGTGATTGTGCGGAGCGTGTCGTCGCCTTCGGTAATCTCGATGATGCGGTCGCCAGGCAGGCCCCGAAACACCTGTCGTGTTCGCGAGACCGGCCACTCGATTTCGAGTGACTCCACGACGACGGCCTTGCCGAGCCCGACTTCCACCCGGTGGGGCGACGCGCCGAAGCTGCCGCCGGTGTCGACGCGACGATGGATTGTGCGTAGCACGCCTCCATCTTCCACGGTCAACGTCAAGCGGGCCCCGACCGCGAAGCGATTGGTTTTCGTGCCGCGGAGTCGCAGCGTGATCCAGTGGTTGCCGTTGCCGGGGTTCAGGAAGAGGGCGTTTCCATAGGCGTCGCCGGGATAGAAGCCGCCGAGCTGATGATAGATGTCCTGGTCGCCGTCATTGTCGAGGTCGCCGAAGGCCACGCCGTGTCCCTTCTGGAGGTGGCCGAAGCCGCCGGCGGTGGTCACGTCGACGAATCGCCGTCCCCGGTCGTTTCTGAACATGAGGTTCGGCACGATGCACTCGTAGGGCGGGGCCCCGGTCCCGAGATAGAAATCGAGCCACCCGTCGTTGTCGATGTCGCCGTAGTTCGCGCCCATGGCATAGGCCAGGCGATAGAGACCGAGTTCGCGCGTCCGATCTTCGAACCGGCCGTCGCCGGTGTTGTGATAGATCTTCATACGCGCGGCCCTTACCCTGTCGGCGTGCCCCAGATACTCGGCGCAGAGCATGCCCACGTCGCCCTCGTAGGCGGCGACGAACAGGTCGAGACGGCCGTCGTTGTCGTAGTCAAAGAACCATGCGGGGAAGCTGTAGATGGGCTCGCGGACGCCGGCGCTTTCGGCAACGTCGCTGAAGGTTCCGTCGCCGTTGTTGCGGTAGAGCCGATTCGGTCCGCCGAGATTCGATACGTAGATGTCTTGCATGCCGTCGTCGTCGTAGTCTCCCCACACGACGGCCTTGGCGTATTGGTCGTTGGTGACGCCGGCGGCCCGGGCGACATCGGTGAACGTGCCGTCGCCGTTGTTTCGAAACAGGGCGCAGGAATAGGTTTCGACGGTTTTCCGCCCGGCGCCGAGGGCCTGCGGTCGAGTGCCGGTTTCGCCGGCTACGTACAGGTCGAGATCGCCGTCGAGGTCATAGTCGGCCCAGTCGGCGGATTGCGTCGGTCGGGCCCAGTCGCCGAGGCCCGCGATTTCGGTTACGTCGGCGAAGGTGACGTCGGGTTCGTTTAGGAGCAGCGAGAGGCGCTGGCGGCCTTCATCGCCGAGCCAGGCCCCGCGCATCACCAGTATATCGAGACGCCCGTCGTTGTCGTAGTCGGCGTGGTTGATGTTGAGTCCGCCGAGTTGCTCCGTGAGCCCGGACGCGTCGGCGCGGTCGGTGAACGTGCCGTCGCCGTTGTTGTGATAATAGTGCAGCGGGAGACACGGATCGGACGTGGACGTGACGATATCGAGCAGTCCGTCGTTGTCGAAATCGTCGACAATCGCACCGCCGGCGAGGTCGAATGCATCCACGCCGAGTTTGGGTGCGATGTCTGTGAATCGATTCAAACCGGGAGCGGGGGCGAACAGCGAGGCGTCGAGCCGATACTGTGCGTCGACTGCCTCGGGCCAACCGCCGAGGGCCATCTGAGCAATGTTGAGCAGCCACACCGCCGTAAACTGCTCGCTGGCGGCGTGAGGACCGCGGCTCAGAAACCTGGCCAAGTACTTGGCCGCGCTGCGGGCGCCCTCCGGTCGTTGATGCCGGCCATCGGCCTCGAGCGGGAAGATGCAGCTTCCGGCGCAATGGGCATCGATGCAGTTTTCGGTTTCGGCCTTTCGAAGGCTGGCGACTGCGAGGCGAAGCAACAGGCGATTGACGTCGGCCTCCGTGTCGGTGCGCGCTGACACTTCGTGCAACGACCGCTCGAGTACCTCGATCGCCGGCTCGATCCTCCCGAGGCGAAGGAGGTGGGAGGCCTCTTCGAGCCTAAGCCCGGTGGGTGAGCGGCGGTTGTCGAGCAGATCCTGGAGCCGTCGTCGAACGTCGTCGA
>JAPULF010000269.1 GCA_027295245.1 Planctomycetota bacterium | reverse complement strand
GGCCGTTGTTTCGGGGTCCGGGGAGAGGCGGTTTGATTTTTCTCATCACGTCGCCTTGGCGGGACGATTCTGCGCGATATAAAGGTCGCTCGTATCCACGCAGACTCGTGGACCGGCGAGTATGATCGCGGCATCGCCCATTGAGACGATGTCGAAACGCTCAGCGGGTATTCAAGGACGAGTTTGTTTCATCTGCCGGGAGTGGCAAGCGTTGAGCCGCAAGAGATCGAGAATTCGCCCACTGTTGGCCGCCAGCGTGCGACCTGCGCCGTGCGCCCCATCTCTGTGCCCGGATGCCGAGAAGTCAGACGCAACGACGAATCGGGCGGTGCCCATCGTGTCCGCGATTGCCCAATTAAAATCGGCCGCCGACGCAATGCAACGGGCGGACGAAGGACTGGGTGACGTCCTATCACTCCTTCAGGATCTTCATGCCGTTTTCGACGATCGAGACGACGCGTACGGATGTCTGCCGACTTCCGTATTGCGGGCTCGGGAAGCCCGGACCGAAGGAATCGTGGCGTCGATCGATCGATTGGTCGACCGGATGCGTTTCGGGGGACTGAAACTGTTCGGGGGACGCTTCGCGATCGACTTGAGCTGCATCACGTCGGGGAAACGACCGGTCGTCCGGTTCCCGACCCTGGAAACGGATGGGCTTGGGGATTCGCGGGTTGGGTCGCTCAGGTCGCTCGTTTCTACTTTTTCGGAAGCGCCGACCGCCGGTCGCATCGCGGCCGCCCGGTCGATCATCACGGGAGCCCGGCGACACATCGAGGCACATCGGCGGCAACTTTTCGCATTTATGGACGAGTACGTCTTGCCGGAGCTGAACGCGCGTAGGATTGCGCTGGAAAACGTCTTGTCGGCTCGTGCGGTCGACATGGACATGGCGTTCGCCGAACGCGCCAGTCGCGTCACGCCGGTCGACGCCTTGTTGCAGCAGAGCCAACCGGAAGGGCCCTCGAACATCACCGCGGCCCAATGCGGCCTCACACTGACAGAAGAATGAATCGAAACGTCGAAAGAGGGCGTCCGATAAACCCGGCGGCCCGTCCCCGGGGGTGTCCGCTCAAGCGGACGGGGTACAAGAGTCGAACTAGCCAGTGTGAATTCTCGCCGAAACGTCGTTGGGATAACTACTAGTGAAAGTCGCTGAGTCCCTGGCCCGATACGAAACCGTGTCGAGCGAAGCGGCTCGATTGTCGAGACCGGCACCGGGAATACGAAACGGTGTACGAATCGAATCACGTTGGCGCATGTGATTCGATTTCGCGTTTCGAAAAGAACAAAGCGAAGTTGCGGCCCATACCGTCCGACAACTTCAAACGGCGTCCGAAGGTAAATCGGAACAGTTCGACGCCGACGCGCCGTGGCACACAGGGTCGTGTGCCTTGCCACGAGTCGAGAAACCTCGAACGTGGTCGATCAGGGAGGATTCCATGAGTCGCATAAACCAAAACGTTCCGGCCCTTCAGGCAATCCACCAGTTGTCCCGGAATCAGGATGACCTCACGCTTCGGTTGGAACGGCTCAGTACCGGTCTGCGCATCAATCGCGGCTCAGACGATCCGGCGGGCCTGATCGCCTCGCAATCGCTCCGCTCCGAGCTTCGGGGATTGGCCGGTGCGATCGAGAACTCCGAACGGGCGATCAACGTCATCGCCACCGCCGATGCGGCACTGTCGGAGACCGGGGCCCTGCTGCTCGAAATCAGGGGATTGATCAACCGTTCCGCCAACGAAGGCGCCCTTTCGGACACCGAGCTTCAGGCGAACCAGCTCCAGGTGGACTCGTTGTTGGAGAGCATCAACCGGATTGCAAACACGACGCAGTTCAACGGCAAGAAGCTCTTGAACGGACAGCTCGGCTATACGATCAGCAGTCAGACGACCACGGAGATTGCGAGGTTGCAGGTATTCGGCGCCCGAGTCCCGAATAACGGAAGCGTTTCGGTCACACTGCAGGTGACCCAGTCGGCTCAGACCGCTTCACTGTTCATCCCACTGGGCGGCGGCAGCGGCCTTTCGGCCAGCGGTAACCTGGCGCAGGGCAACAACGTCACAATCGAAATCCAAGGCTCCCAGGGAACCGAGATCTTCGGATTCACCGGCAGCACGACCACCGCGACCATCGCCACCGCCATCAACAGTTTCACGGACCTGACGGGGATTGCGGCCTCGGCGAGCTCCGGCGGGCTTACATTCAGCAGCACCGGCTTCGGAAGCAACGAATTTGTCTCGGTCAAGGCCATCAGCGGTACGTTTACCGTGAACGCCGGAGACCAGGGCGACACCCGGGACGCAGGCCGCGACGCCGGCGTGCTCGTCAACGGTCAGCTGGCCACGGTGGACGGCCTGATTGCCAGTATTCGCACGAACGGTCTGGATTTTGTTGCGGACTTGACCCAATCCTTCGGAACGGCGCTGGGCAGCTCGACGTTCGGTATCACCGGGGGCGGCGCCCTGTTCCAAATCGGTCCCGACGTGAATGCGGACGGGCTGGTCAGCATCGGTATCCCGACGATCAGTACCTCGAACCTGGGCAACTCGGTCGACGGCTTCCTCAACTCGATCGGGACCGGCGGCTCCGCCTCGCTCGTGGGCGGGAACTTCGTGACGGCGGAAGGGATCATCAAATCGGCAATCGAACAGGTTTCCGTTCTCAGCGGCCGACTCGGTGGTTTCCAGGCGAACCAACTGGAGACGAATATCAACAGCCGGCGGGTTGCATTCGAGAACGTGACTGCCGCCGAATCCGCGATCCGAGACACCGACTATTCGGTGGAAGTCGCCAATCTGACCAGGGCGCAGATTCTGGTTCAGTCCACGACGCAGATTCTCGGCCTTGCGAACCAGTTGCCGCAGAACGTGCTGTTATTGCTGAGATAGTCGGTTGGCTCGCGATGACCGCGCAGGAATTGCCGCCATCGCGTCCGCGATTCGATACGGCCTGTCCATGGCAACGAAACCGCTTCGAGTCGGCACGGCCTTCTTCCGATAAACAAGGGTCAGTCGTCGATACGGAGATCGCCCGTGGCGTGCCAATACCATTTCGAACGATGCCGGAAGCACGGCGTCATCCTTACATGCTTCATCGACGGTCGAAAGCGGTTTCGAACGGCGCCGGTGGTTGGGCTGCGGGACGAATCGACCCTGCTTCACGAGGACCCAGAGCCTCGCGACGGGCGAGCCGGGGCATTCCAGCCGTTCGTAATGCCCGATTCGGCGGATTAGCCGGGGGCAACATTCCTCGCTTGCAGTCCGCGGACTGAGCCGGCGGCCGAACCCTGCGAACAATCGGGGCGGGAGTCCAACGATGTCCAGCATTTCCAGCTCCATTGGGATTATCTCGGGGCTGCCGATCCAGGACCTGGTCGATTCACTTATCGCCGTACAGCGACGCCCGATCTTATTGATGCAAAACCGGGTTGCGAAGTTGACGCAACGCCGGACGGCGTTTCTGGGGATTTCCGCACAACTGCTTGCGATCCGCAACTCGGCGGTGCGGTTCGGAGATTCGAGTTTCTTTCAGAAATCGGCTGCGTCGAGCACGAACGAATCATCCATCCTCGCGACCGCGGTGGCCGGCGCGGCCATCGGCCAATATTCGTTTACCGTCCGAAACCTGGCGGCGACCCATTCGGTGATCTCGAACGGATTCGCGACGACCGATCAATCACCGGTCGGGGCGGGAACACTGACGATTGAGAATTCCGCCGGCCGCGTGGACCTGGCCACACGGCTCAGCTCGCTCAACGGTGGAAGCGGCGTGAGCGCCGGGCGATTTCGCGTGACCGACCGCTCAGGCAATTCAGCCGACATCGACCTGGTTGCGGCGACGACGATTCAGGATGTTCTGGATGCGATCAACCATCAGACCACTGCCGACGTTATTGCACGGGTGGACGGCGATCATCTCGAGATCGAGGACCTATCGGGCGGGACGGGCACTCTGGTCGTCAGCGAACTGAACGGAGGCGAAACCGCCAGCACGCTGGGGCTGCTGGGAAGCGGTCCTTTGGGCGTCATCACGGGGAGCGACCTCGTCTATCTGAATGGCGAAACGCGGTTGGACGAACTGAATGACGGGAACGGCGTTCGGCGATTGGAAGTCCAGACGGACTTTCAAATCGTCTTGTCCGACGGCACGACGTTGGACATCGATCTGTCGGATCAGCTTTCGGACGACACGGCCCTGTCCGCGCTCAACGGCGGGGCGGGCGTGCCGGCGGGGAGCATTCGAATCACCAACCGGGCGGGCGTGACGGTCGACGTCGATTTGTCGGCGGCGGTGACGCTCGGCGACGTCAAGACGGCCATTTCCGAGGCCGGCGCAGACCTGGCGGTCTCGTACGTGGGGGGGACGATCGTCGTCACCGACCAGTCCACGGGCGAGGGCGAAACGATCATCGAGGAGATCGATTCCGGCGGCACGGCCGAGGGCCTCGGTCTGTTGCAATCCAGCTCGACCGGCGCGATCGCCGGCGATGAAATCTACTCCGTGGAAACCCTCGGCGACGTGTTGCGGTTGATCAATACGAATGCAGACAATGTGGCCGGCGGCAACGCGCTGGTCGCAAGTGTGTCGGCCGACGGCCTGGGCATCACGCTGACCGATTCGACGGGCACGAATCTCACCGTCGTGGACCCGAACGACTCCGGGGCGGCCTCGGACCTGGGGATCATCGGGGCGGCGCCCGCTTCCGAGATCAACTCGCGTCGATTGATCGCGGGTCTCGATACGGTTCTGCTTCGAAGCCTGAACGGCGGAGGCGGCGTGGATGGCGGCACGATTTCGCTGAGCAACCGCGCGGGTGTTTCCGTCGAAGTCGATCTCTCATCGGCGGACACGCTGGCGGACGTCGTCTCGGCGATCAACGCATCGGGCTCGACGATTACGGCATCGGTCAACGCATCGGGGCTGGGGATCGAGTTGAACGACTCGAGCACGGGACTCGGCAACCTGATAATCAGCGATGTCAGCGGGACGACGGCGTCGGATTTGAACATCGCGGGGAGCTTCGCGGCGTCGACGGTTTCGAGCGGCAATCTCCAGCGGCAGTATATTTCCAGCTCGACGCGCCTTTCGGCGTTGAACAACGGTCGCGGTGTGCCGTCCGGAAAGCTTCGAATCACGGACAGCACCGGGGAGAGCCGGGTTCTGGATTTGACCCAGGGCGAAGAGACGCTTCGAGACGTCATTCGGCAGATCAACTCTCTCGGGATCGCCGTCGAGGCCACGATCAACGTCACGGGCGACGGTCTCTTGCTGACCGATACGGGCGGCGGCGGACTGCAACTCAAGGTCGTCGAAGAAGGCGGAACGACTGCCAAGGCCTTGGGTATTCTCGGCGAGGCCGCAGAGGGCGAAGACACGATCGACGGATCGTTTGAGACCCGAGTCACGATCGGCTCGGCCGATACGCTGGACGACGTTGTGGAGAAGCTGCGCGACAGCCGGGCGGCCGTGAATGCCTCGATCATCAACGACGGCGCCGCCGATCGCCCCTATCGGCTGAACGTGACGAGCGAGGTGTCGGGCCGCGTAGGACAACTCGCGATCGACGTGGGTGATACGGGCCTTTCCTTCGGCACGTTGACTCGCGCCCGCGACGCGGTTGTGTTGTTGGGTTCGCCGGACGACGGTACGCCGCTGGTGCTGACCAGTTCGACGAACACGTTGGATCGCGTGATTGCGGGCGTTCGGCTGGAGCTGATCGGGCCCGACGAGCAGCCTGTCACCGTGACAGTCACGCGCGACATCGACGCCCTGGTCAGTGACCTCCAGAATTTCGTTTCGGCCTTCAATTCGGCAATCTCGGCCATCAAGAGCACGACCAGCTTCGATCAGGAAACCGAGACGCGCGGAATTCTGCTGGGCGACTCGACCGTCAATCGGATCCGGTCTCGTCTGATCAGCGTCGTGACGGCCGCCGGCCCCGGGCTCTCTCCGCCGTTCAACAGGCTCACCGCCGCGGGGATCACGCTCGGCAGCGGCTCCACGTTGCAATTCGACGAGGACCGGTTTCGGGAGGCGTTCGAGCAGGATCCGGATGCGATTAATGCCCTGTTTACGACCGAAGAAACCGGATTCGGGGCGTTGATCGAAAACGAGATCGACCTGTTAACCGAAGGGGATAACGGTCTTATTCCGACCAAGGAGCGATCGCTTCAGGACTCCGAAAACATCCTGACGGAGCGGATCGAGCAATTGGAAGAACTGCTGGTGCGTCGACGGAACAGGCTCTTCGCGCAATTCACTGCAACGGAGTTGGCGTTGTCGCGATTGCAACAGCAACAGAGTGCCTTGCTCTTCCTGTCCGCAACATTGCTGTAGTTATAGGCCCTCGCAAAGCCTGCCGATCGTCCGCGTCTGATTCTTCTCACCCCGCCCGTTATTCACACCGATGCTTTTCGAGAGTGTTACCAGGCCGTGTCCACCCGCTCGAAGCACCTGCGGAACGGTCAGGTCAGGCCATGACAAGAGGTTGACGAGATGGCGCAGCACGCCGGGAACGAATATCTCCGCAATGCGGTCATGACCGCGTCGCCCGAGCAGTTGCACCTGATGCTCTATGATGGGGCGATCCGTTTTGCACGTCAGGCCCGGCAAGCCTTGGCGGAGCGCGATTTCGAGTCGAGTTGCGAGAGCCTGCTTCGGGCCCAGCAGATCGTCCTGGAGATGGAGTCGGGGCTTCGTCCGGAGGTGAACGCCAGCCTGTGCGAGCAGGTCGGGGCACTCTATCGCTTCGTGTATTCGCGTCTGATCGACGCCAACATGAAGCGCGACGTGAAGGCCGTTGAGGAAGCCCTTCGCATTCTCGAGCATCAGCGCGAGACCTGGCGGCTGCTGATCGAGAAGACCCGCGGCGAGGAGAGTCCTCCTTCCGGGGGCCAACCGGCCGAATCGGGGACGAAGGCGCCTGCCGAATCACTTACCGCGCTGAGCGTCGAGGGATAGAACGCTTCCACCGACGGACCGCCTCGCCTCTTCCCAATCACACACGGATTTCTCGAATTCGGTCTTCCACCCCTTGAAATCGCCCGGACTCTAGTTCAGGCTACCAGTCATGGCGGAACGAATGGCGGTTATCGACAACTTCAATCTGCAGCCCGGCCGGGTGATTGCCGGGAAATACGTGGTCGATTCGCTGCTCGGTGCCGGCTGGGAGGGTGAAGTCTACAAGGTCATCGAACGGAAGACGGACATTCCGCGTGCCGCCAAGGTTTTCTTTCCAAACCGCAACGCCCGCGATCGGGCCGTGACGTTCTACGCCAGAAAACTGAACCGGCTTCGCAAGTGCCCGATCATCATCCAATACCACCATTCCGAGACGTTTCGGTTCCGCCGTTCTCCGATCACCTGTCTGATCAGCGAGTTCGTGGAGGGCGAACTCTTGACGAAGTTTGTGGCACGTCAGCGCGGCAAGCGGGTGGGGACTTTCGAGGCCCTGCACCTGCTGCACGCGATGGCTCGCGGGGTGGAGCAGCTCCATCGGTTGCGGGAGTACCACGGGGACATCCACGACGAGAACGTTCTCGTCAAGCGTCGCGGGATCGATTTCGAAGTGAAGCTTGTCGATTTCTACCATTGGGGCGCGACCAGCGCGGCGGCCCTCCGCGAAGACGTGATTCAACTCATTCGGATTCTGTATGACATGGTCGGCGGCGCGAAACGCTACGCCGCACAACCTCCCGAGATCAAGCGCATCTGCTGCGGGTTGCAGCGAAATCTGATAGCGCGTCGCTTTCCGACCGCCAAGCACCTTCGTGAGCACTTGGAGTCGTTTCAATGGACGTCCTGCTAGGGAGGCCGGCTGTCATTGGGGGATGATGGCGGGCGTGCGCCCGTGACGTAGTGCGTCGCATCGAAAGGCCGAAATGACGGGTTCGGCTGACAGTCAAGAACACATGCTTTTTGTCGGGCGGTCCCTGCCCCGGGAAGAGAGCTTCGACATCGCCGGCGGCCGGGTCGTGGTCTATACGGCGGCGGCTCCGGCCCCAGGGGAATCCGACGCGACGACGTGCGGCAACGAAGATGCGGCGCTGGTTGTGTCGATCGACGAGACCAAGGGCGTGCTCGCGGTGGCGGACGGCATGGGCGGCCGGCCCGCGGGGGAGCAGGCATCCGCCCTGACTCTGCGGGCGATAAGCGCATCCATTCGGGAGTTTCATGTTGCCGCCGAGTCCACGGGTCGCGGCAACGGCGGCCCGGGCGACGGTGGATCGGGTTCGGCCGTGCGGCGACGCCGCCGGGTCGAACCGAACGGCGCGTTGCGCGAGCCGATTCTCAACGGATTCGAATTGGCCAATAAGACCGTCGGTCTTCTTGGATTGGGCGCCGGCACGACGCTGGCTGTGGTCGAGATCGATCGGGGCACCATCCGCCCGTACCACGCCGGTGATTCGATGATTCTGGTGGTGGGGCAGCGCGGCAAGATCAAGCTGCAAACGGTCTCGCACTCTCCGGTGGGTTACGCCGTGGAGGCGGGCATGTTGGAGGCGTCGGAAGCGATGCACCACGAGTCTCGGCACCTGATTTCCAACATGATCGGAACGTCCGAAATGCGGATTGAAATAGGCCCGGTCGTCGATCTTCTGCCGAAGGACACGCTGCTGTTGGCGAGCGACGGACTGTTCGACAACCTGCACATCGAGGAGATCGTGGATCTGATGCGCCGGGGCAAGCCGGAATCCGGGGCCCAACGCGTGGTGGAACTTTGCCACACACGCATGCGCGGGCAGGAAACCGGAAGCCCCTCGAAGCCTGACGACTTGACGCTTATCACTTTCAGGCAGACGAATTCAAAGAAATGAATACGGATCGGCGGCGCCTCATTCAGGAGGATCGACTTCAATGGGCCGACCGGCGATTTTCATGGCTGTCTTGATGTCCTTCAACCCGCTGCCGGTGACGACCGCGAGCACATCCGCATGCTTTTCTATCACACCGTCGCCGGCGGCCCGCTTGATGCCGGCAACGGCCGCGGCAGCCGCGGGCTCGGCGAAGACGCCGCCCAGTCGGGCGGTGGCCTTCATCGCTTCGGTGATTTCGTCGTCGCTCACCCGTACGAACGTGCCTTCGGTCGATCGCACGCCCTTGATCGCCTTTCGCCAGTTGCGCGGGACCGGCACGTCGATACTGTCGGCAATCGTCGAACCCGTGCATTTCGCGGGCAAATCGCCGGTCTCGAACGCGGTGGCGACTACGTCCATTCCCTCGGCCTGCACGCCCAAGA
>JAPULF010000268.1 GCA_027295245.1 Planctomycetota bacterium | reverse complement strand
CAGGACTAGGTCCCCGACCGCGAGCAGGACTAACTCCCCCGAAACGAACTAGTTAGCGCCTGCGGGTCGATAACTGTTGATTAATCCCGTTACCACCACCTTTCCGCCGTCAGAGGCCCTTTTCCGCGTCGTAGGAAGAGCTGAAAACCCCTCGTCTGTTGAGTTATCATGGCCTTGAACCCGATTGCTGGTGGTAAGGCTTGTAATCACCACCTATCCGGTAGCGCTACAATTTGACCGTCATGGTCGGCCGCACGATCAGCCATTACAAGGTCCTCTCCGAGGTCGGCCGGGGCGGCATGGGTGTCGTCTACAAGGCCGAGGACACCAAGCTCGAACGTGCTACGACGGTTAATCACACTGATATCCGCGGGTTGGTTACCGCCTGAGAAGTATTCGTCGTGGAGCTGCCTCACTCTAACGTCGAAGGTCGCCTTTGCGGGCGCTTCCTAAGATGGATCGAGGGTTCTCCCCGGTAGGCCATCGTCGCTGGCGGCTTGGCTCGCTTTTCCTTTCTTCTTAGAAAAACCCAGGATCCCCGCCCCAGGCGGCGAAGTCCCTCGTGGGGAGCTTAACTCACTCCCGCAGCGAACCTCCTCATTTCATCTCCTACATCGGGCCGCTGACAAGCAGGGTCGAGACAAGAAAGAGGGCGCCTACCGTACGGGTTCCGCGCATTGGGTTAACCGTCCTTTGTTCTGAATCGAGTCCACTCCCGGCTTACCGCGGCGCAACCGCGATTGTCACGGCATTCGACGGCACCAACCCGCTGCTCAGCAGAAGGTCAACGGCATCGCCCACTGGCGTTCCCGCGGCTACCTGGGCGTTGACCTGATAGAGGCCAACGAAGCCGGGCGCAAGCCCGGAGAACGTCAGGCCGGCTTCGACTCCGCCGATTGTGACCACGGGGTTCGTCTTGGTTCGCGCCAGCGGGCTGGCAGGGGACGCGGCGCCGGTGGGCGGCTGATTGTCTACCGCTCCCAGCCCGGTGGCGAAGATAGAAATGAATTCACCGATTTTCACGGGACGAGTTACCGCTCCGGGAATACTGGCCTCAGGCGCCGCGATCGCGACCGTGCCGGCGACGAGAACGGCGGCTTGGCCCGAGCCCGTTTGGGTGGTCGTGAAGATTCCAGGGTTGAAGGGTACGATGAACACCTTGGCGGGAAGCGACTCGCCCCCATTGTTGCGGACCACCACCGTCGCTTTCGCATCGGCCTGCAACTCCCAAGGGGTTTGGAAATTGATTTGGTTCGGCGAGACGAAGATCAGCGGCGCTGGAATACCATTCAACTCCACGCTCACCCCTCCTAGTTCCAGAAGCAGAGGAACTCTGTCGGCCACGATGGTTTCG
The DNA here is from genome assembly GCA_027295245.1 of Planctomycetota bacterium. GTDB lineage: Bacteria > Planctomycetota > Phycisphaerae > UBA1845 > UTPLA1 > JAPULF01. The sequence continues at coordinate 3,104 of JAPULF010000268.1, read as the reverse complement.
CCCGCAAGCCCTTCACCGAATAGTGAGGGGTCGGAGCCGGGGCTGACGACCTCCCGCCGGTGAAATCCGGAACTGCTGTTGATTCCGAAGATTCGCACGCTGCCCAAGTCGTCGAGCTCCGCACCCGTGCTGGCGGCGTTGTTCGTGGGATCGGGGTCAGGCGTCTCGGCCGTTGCGAGCCCGCGAAAACGAGCGTTTGCGGCGCTGTTCGCTGCACACACGGTGAATTTAAGCAGTCTAAATTCGTCGGGGTTCAGCTTCCCAATACTACAATTGATGCTGCGTCCTGATCCGCTACAGTCGGGATCGATCTTGGTCACGTTTGCTGAAGTGATCTGACTGATGTCCACCTGAACCCCTGCCGCGGCGTCCAGTCCCTGGTTGCTAACGGCCGCATCCAAACCCGCGCACATCCCCCCCTCGTCCGACGGCCGCATAATAAGCAAGAGCCCGACATCGGCCGCTGCTGCGCCGTCTTCCTTGACGAACGTGGCCTCGCTGGTAGCGATAGCTTGCGTTTCACCCGCGCGGACGATCGCTCGATTCGAGATAGTTGCGCGGAGGTCTTTGGGGCGTCCACGCAGCGTGACGACCCACTTCTCACCCGCCGGCAGCGCTTCGAGAGTGCAATTCAACGTGCTGTTCGCGGTCCGAACCAACGGGCTAGCTAGGTTGAGACGGCAGTCGCCCCGAGAGCTTTCGAACTGCGGGTCCAGGAGTTCCGGAGGCAGGACGTCGTCCAGCCTCAGGTCCATCGCCTCTCGATCCTCGCTCTTGTTCTCTACCTCGTAGCGGTATTCGAGCTCGTTGGAATCAGACCTGACCAGCGTCTTTGTCAAGCGCAGATCCACCCGATGACTAACCTGTATGCTCGATTGGGCGATTCGTTCCGGGCCGATTAGGTTATCGGCGGTTGCACGCGCGATATTGATGAACCTGCCCGTGGCGGTCCCCGTGCGCGCTAAGACCTTTATCATTTCCCTTTCGCCGGGCGGAATCGTGCCGACATCGCACATCAACTCACGATCGGCCTGTGTGCAGCCGGCGGCGGCGCCGGATTCATAGACGAATCCGCGAGGCAAAGTGTCGGTGACGCGAACATTGGTCGCCGGGTCGGGCCCCTTATTGCGGACAATTACGTCGAACGCCAGCATAGTGTTGAGGTTGATCCCCCCTCCAACAACGCCGATCAACCTCTTGGTGAGCTCGAGGTCGGCGCCGGCGGCGCTTTCGAATACGCTGTCCGTATCGATCTGGATCACGGTGGCGTCAGACCCGGTATCGGTAAACACGAACCCGCTTCCGAACACTTTCCCAAAATTGAAGAATGGATCCGTCTCAAGGTCCAGAATTTGCCCATCGAAAATGCAGTTTCCGTCGGGCGTGTCAATGAGCATGCCCGTGGTCAAGTTGAAGATAATGATCTTGGTTGTGGGGCCCAGTAGAGGGTCATCGCCGCAACCTTTAACCCGTGCCGGGTCTGCGCTGAAGTAGGACTCGGAAGTGATGACAAGCCCCCGGCCGTGGTCGCTAACGACCTGCACATCCAACACGGAGTTTCGGTTCTCGTCGCCGGTGTAAGTTACCAGCGGTTCGCCGTTGAGCAGGCCGAGACCGCCGGGAGGAACGCTCTGATTACGGTCCGGGACCACAATCCGCGCTAGGAAGCCGCCGGGAGGAACGCTCTGACTACGGTCCGTGACCGCAATCCGCGCTAGGAAGCCGTCGGTCGGCCCGCCCAGGTAGTCCGGATTCGGCGCGTTGGGCGTGGTCGGCAGCCCGCCGGTGGTGCTGCCGCCAATCCACACGCCTCCGAAAGAGTCGAGATCGGCGCCCTCTGGCCGGTCGTCACCGGGGCCCCCGAGGTAGGTGCCGAAATCGAGATCATCGAGGTCGCCCGGGAACTTCGCGACGAAAACATCGACCCCGCCCCCGGGTAGCGGCTGAAAGGCATTGTCCGTGATCGGCACGTCCGGCGAGTCGGTCGCCCCGGTGATATAAGGGTTGCCGTCGGCATCGACGTCAATATCGACGGGAATGTCGAGGCCGGCGCCGCCGAAAAGAGTCGAGGCAATCAACTCTGTGCCCGCGGAATTGAACTTGCTGACAAAGGCGTCGGCTTCTCCCATGAAATCCGTCTGGAAGGCTCCTTGTGTAACGGGGAAGCCGTTGCCGAAAGTGGCGCCGGTCACGAAGAATCCGCTCCTTTGGTTGTCGAGAGCAATGCCCGTCCCGAGCTCAAGACCGGGGCCCCCTAAATACGTAGACCCCACCAGATCAGAGCCGTTGGGAAAGGATGGAGAGAATATCGTCACAAAGGCGTCAGCATCGCCGCCGCCGAAGCTCCGCTGAAACGCCCCCTCGGTGATCGGAAAGTTCGGAGAATTGGTCGTGCCGATCACGTACACCACGCCATTGCGGTCGACGACGATGTCGTTGGCCTCGTCGCGGCCGCTTCCACCCAGAAAGGTCGCGCTGATGAGCGTGCCGTCAGGCCTAAAAATGGCAATGTAGGCGTCCGAGGGGCCGCCCTGATTGACGCTTTGCAAACCATTCATGACTGGGATGTCGGTCGACTCGGTTCTGCCTGCGACATGAATCGTGCCGTCAGGACCGATCGCCACGGCGCTGAACTCGTCGTCCCCGCTGCCGCCGATCGTTTCCTGCCACTCGATTAACGGGTCGATCACGACGGTCAGACCGGCATCGTAGTCTGACAAACGAAAGGTGACTGTTCCGTCTTTTTCGAGATTGTACCGGCCTTCGATTTCCGCCCGCTGCCCCGACACGGTTTGGTAGATCAGCGGCTTGCGGTGACGCAGCTCATGCTCGCCCTTGCGAAGGATGAGGTCACCGTCGTCATCGATTTCGATGCCGGCGGCGCCCTCGAACTCCATCCGAATGCGGCCGGGATCGGCGCCGGGCCGAACGAGGAAATCAAACTCCATCGCGCCCGAGCTCCCGTAGTATTCGATGTCGATCCCGGGGTAGACGTCCTGGTAGCGAACCCGGCCGTAATGAGGAACGTCGGTTTGCCACTTGCTCTGATCGTTGCCGCGCAGGTAGTTGCTGCGGGCAGCGAGCGGCTCGAGTCCCACCGCCGA
>JAPULF010000267.1 GCA_027295245.1 Planctomycetota bacterium | reverse complement strand
TTTCTTGAAAACAGGTTATGGGTGATTGAGCTTGTATTTCTCGCGTAACCTGAAGACTCTGAAGAATGCGCAACCACACTTTTTGAGGTTGCATGGTTGACGTATCGCGACCAGAGACGCTTAATTGACTACACGCTCAGTCGCTGGGAAAGGGGCGAACATGATCCAGAACCGACCCGACAACGTTGCGCTAATGGCTCTGCTGCTGCCGCACGCGGTAGAGTTGACACGTTACATAGAGCGCCGGCTTCCGCAAAACCTTTCGACCAAGGTAGCTGCGGAGGACGTGCTACAAGAGGTCTGGATCGAGGCTTTTCGGAGCTACGACGCGGTTCAGTTGAGAGGCGAGAATGCCCTCTCCAGATGGCTGACGACCATTGCGCGTCGAAAGCTTTTCACAGCCATACGCACTGACCAACGCAAGAAGAGGAGTGGCGGCTGGATTCGGCTACAATCAGGGGGTCAGGTTTTGGGTTCGTCTCTGATCGATATGTTCGGCATGGTGGCCCGCGAGCGGCATACGCCGAGCCATGAAAGTGCCGCCCTGGAGGCGATCGAGCTTCTGAACGGCGTACTCGATCATTTGCCGCAAGACCGTCGTCATGCGATCCAGCGAAAGTACATCGACGAGCATTCCACGGAAGACATCGCGCGAGAGATGGGAAAGTCGCCGGCCGCGGTGCGGAGTTTGCTGGCGAACGGCCTCAAGCAGATGCGACGTCGGCTCGGTTCGTCAGGCCTGTTTTTTTCTGATTCGTTTTCTCGAGAGTAAGCCGCGAACGGGCCTGCTTCGGGCCCATTTCCCAGCGAGTGGCGGATGATCGACCGATCGGGAATCCCGTTGCCGGAAAAGGGCGAAAGGGCCGAGCGTATAGGAAAGATTATCGCCGATGTCATGTCGCGCCGGGCCGCCGGCGAAGAGGTTGAGGAGTCCGAATTCGAGCGGCGGCATCCGGATTTGCTGCCGGAGTTGCACGAACAGTTTCGCAGGCTCCGCGCGATCGAGACCGCGGCCGAGTGTGCCCGTACCCAAGACCCGCAACGGGCACTCGAAATCGACAACGACGGCGACCAGGGCTCGATCGATTACATCCAGAGTCAACTCGAGGGTTATCGAATTCTCGAGCGCCTTTCGCGAGGGGGACAGGGCGTTGTCTACAAGGCAGTGCAGAAAACGACGAATCGCACGGTAGCCATCAAGGTGCTCCTTGACGGCGCTCTTGCGTCGGCCCGTAAGAGACATCGGTTCGCCCGAGAAGTGGAATTCATTTCGCGGCTCAACCACCCCAATATCGTGACGCTATTCGACAGCGGCGTAACCGGAAGCCCTCATTATTTCGCGTATTTCGCCATGGAACACGTCGAGGGCGTTCCGATCGACGGCTACATGCTGGTCGAGCGGCCGCCGGTGGCGGACTTGGTGCGGATGTTCCGCGACGTTTGTGGGGCGGTGAGTTACGCCCACCAACGCGGGATCATTCACCGTGACCTGAAACCCTCCAATATCCTTGTCGATGGAGACGGGCAGCCGCGGATCCTGGATTTTGGTCTGGCCAAGGAGCTGTCCACCGAGGAGCTGAGGTCGGATGTCTCGGCGGTTTCGATTCCCGGCCAAATCGTGGGCACGCTTCAGTATCTCAGCCCCGAACAGGTCGGCGGCGAGGATGAGGAAACGGATGTTCGATCTGACATCTATTCGCTCGGGGTCGTTCTATACCAGATTCTGACGGGCCGGTTTCCCTATCGGGTGGCGGGCAAGCTTGAGGAAATTCGAAAGAACATTACGTCTGTTGAACCGATGTCGGCGCGCAAGGCGCTTCGGTCTGAGAGCAACCGTCATTTCGTCGATCCCGATGCGATACCGGTTGATCTCGAGGCGATCGTTCTCATGGCGTTGCGAAAGGAGAAGGATCGTCGATATCAATCGGCCGCGGCGATGGCGGACGACCTGGATTGCTACCTGAAAGGAGAGGCCGTTCGGGCCAAGGCGGACAGCAGCCTCTACGTTTTCCGGAAGAACATTCGGAAATACCGGGTCCACGTCGGGATCGCGTCCGCGTTCTTCCTGCTGGTCGTTGTTGCGGCGATCGTCGCCGGACTCGGGTGGCGCGAGGCCCGAGCCCAGCGGGACTACGCGCGCCAGGCAACCGGGATTGCCCAATCGACGCTGGCGAACGTTGTGGGGATCATCAACAAGAAACTCGAACCATTGGCCGGGGGGCTCGCCGTTCGCGAAGAGCTCCACGATGTTGTCAGCGACGAACTCGAGCATTTGCAGGCGTTGGCCGAGGCGGACGAGACCTTGCAAGTAAACAGCGCCCTGCGCCAAAACCTCGGGGACATTGCGTACGATCGAGGCCGGCATGCCGAGGCGCATCGGCACTATCTGGCGGCGCTTGATGTCGCGCAGCGAAGCGTTCGGGCCAGCCCCGACTCGCTGGATGCCGGACTCGAACTTGTACGAGTGCGCCGCAAGCTGGGTCGCGTCGCAGAGCGACCCGACGAAGAATTCGGCTTATCCATCGAGATGGCGGAGGCGCTGACGAGACGATTTCCGGCAGAGGCTCGTGCCGCGATCGAACTCTGCGCAACGGAGCGGGAATACTCGGAGAATCTCGTCAATGCGGGTCGATACCGCGAGGCCCTGAGGCATTCCGAGGCGGGTTTGTCCGTCGCGGAGGCGTTTGTATCCGACGAGGGCTATTCCGATCGGTGGGGAAAGTTCGCGGCGTCGCTTCACGTTTTTCGAGGTCGCGCCGCACTCAAACTAGGCAATGGGCCGTTGCTCTATGAGTCGCTAATCCGCGCAATCGCCATTCGCCGGGAGATCGCGCAACGAAATCCAGCTGACATGGAGACACGCCATAGACTGCTGGTTTCATATAGTCTCCTCGGGGGCTATCATCGCGACTTGGGCGACAGCAAGTCCGCAGAGGCGAGTCTCTTGCACGCCGTCCAAGTGGGCGAGTTGTTGCACTTGGTCGCTCCGTCGAACTTGAGATGGACAAAAGACTACTATGGGGCGTGCGATCGTTTGAGCCGCTTGTATCGAGAATTGGGTGAACAAGCCGAGGGCGATGAAGCACGTTCGGCCGGCTATTTCTTTAAGGCCAGGCGTCAATGTGAGATCGCCAGGCGGCTTGCGATTCGGTTGGTA
>JAPULF010000266.1 GCA_027295245.1 Planctomycetota bacterium | reverse complement strand
CGGATGAGTTGCAATCCGGCGATCGGCGGCGTGGGCAAGGGTCAGATGGTCCGGGAGATCGACGCCCTGGGGGGGTTGATGGGGCTGGCGGCCGACCGCGGCGGAATACAGTTTCGGATCTTGAATCGGAGCAAGGGTCCGGCGGTGCAGGCCCCGCGGGCACAATGCGATCGGATTCTCTACGCCGCGGCGGTGCGAGAGCTGCTGGGATCGGCGCCGAATCTCGAGATCCTGGACGGTAGTGTCGAGACCATCGACGTCGAAACGAACCGCGACGGTTCCTCGTCCGAGGTGCGCGGCGTTTTGTTGCGAGACGGGCGGCGGATAGGTTGCCGGCGCGTGATCCTGACGACGGGCACGTTTCTTCGGGCGTTGATGCACACGGGTGAACGCAAGACGCCCGGCGGTCGAATCGGCGAAGGGAGCGCGACCGGTTTGAGCGCAACTCTCGTCGGGCTGGGTTTCGAACTGGGTCGATTGAAAACGGGCACGCCGCCGCGGGTGGCGCGGGAGTCGGTGGACACCTCCGTGCTGGAGGAGCAGCCGGGCGACGCCGAACCCTTGCCTTTTTCGTTTATGAACGACCGTATCGCTCAGCGGCAGATTTGCTGTTGGATCACCCATACCAACGAGCGGGTGCACGATTTGATCCGGTCGAATCTGCACCGTGCCCCGATGTACTCCGGACAAGTCGTTTCGCGGGGACCGCGCTATTGCCCCAGCATCGAGGACAAGGTCGTTCGATTTGCCGACAAGCCTCGGCATCAGATCTTTCTGGAGCCCGAGGGATACGACAGCGATTGGGTCTACTGCAACGGCATCAGCACGTCGCTGCCCGAAGACGTGCAGACGGAGTTGATTCGGTGCATCCGCGGTCTGGAGCACGCCCGGATCGTGCAGATGGGATACGCCGTCGAGTACGACTATGTTCCGCCGCATCAGACGCAGGCGACGCTCGAGACCAAGCGCGTTGGCGGGTTCTTTCTGGCCGGACAAATCAACGGAACCAGCGGGTATGAAGAGGCCGCCGGGCAGGGTCTGGTTGCCGGCGTGAATGCGGCCCGGCAGGTGTTGGGGGCCGAGCCTTTCGTGATGCGACGGGATCAGAGCTACATCGCGGTGATGATCGACGACCTGGTTACGAAGGGCTTGGTCGAACCGTATCGGATGTTCACGTCGCGGGCGGAGTACCGATTGTTGCTGCGGGCCGATAATGCAGACGCGCGTCTGACTCCGGTGGGTCGGGAGATCGGATTGGTAGACGATGCCCGGTGGGCCCGATACGGCTTCAAGGCGGAGGCGGTTCGGGCGTTTCGTTCGTGGCTGGAACGCCACCGGCGTCGCGGCGGGCCGCCCATCGAGGCGACGGCCGGGGTCGCGGAGGGTCCGCCCGCGAGGTTGGATTGCGGAGCGTGGGCCGCGGCCTTGCCCCCGACCTTGCGAGACGGCAATCGGGCGGTGTTGGCGGCGGCGGCCGACGCCGCACTCGTGGAGGCGAAGTACCGTGGCTACATCGTGCGACAAGAGCGCCAGATCGAACGGATGCGCGAATTGGAGACGCGGCGCATCCCGCCGGCTTTCGACTTTACGCGAATGCGCGAGCTGCGAGCGGAGGCCCGGGAGCGATTCGTCGAGGTCGGACCGCGCAGTATCGGACAGGCCCAGCGGATCAGTGGGATCAACCCGGCGGACATCGCCGTGTTGATGCTGTATCTGGAGGGCAAGCGGCGGGGATACTCGGACTTGTAGCGGTTGGGGTCCGAAATCAGGGTGGTCTTGCAGCAGGGCCCGGGTCGGGTTGTTGAATCCCTACATCCTAATCCCTTACCGAACAGGTCAAGCTCTTCCTATCTCGGCCCGATACGGGCTTGTGTTGTTAAATTAGGAAGGATAGATAGAATGCGCCGGGCGAATCGGTTAGACGAAAAGGCTGCGGTCCGCAAACTCCTGGAAAACGCGTCCCAAACGGGGAGCAATGTGAAGACGGTTTTCACGACGGGCGAGGTCGCGCAGATCTGCAACATCAGTCAGCAGACCGTGATACGTTGTTTCGACAACGGGCGGCTTCAGGGCTTTCGGGTTCCCGGCTCGGATCACCGCCGGATACCGCGGGAGTCGTTGATCCGGTTCATGAAAGACAACGACATTCCGATCGAAAACCTGGATACGGGAAAGCGCCGCATTCTGGTGGTGGACGACGACGAGGCCGTGATCGAGATGCTGGTGGACCTGCTGACGCGGGACGGGCGTTTCGAGGTTCGATCGGCCACGACCGGATTCGACGCCGGGGCGATGACGACGGAATTCCGGCCGGACCTTATGATCCTCGATTACATGCTGCCGGACCTGAACGGCAACAAGGTGTGCCAACAGATACGGAAGAATCCGGAGTTGTCGGGCATGAAAATCATCATCGTCTCGGGGGCCGTCGACCGCGGCGAGGTAGAGTCGCTCTTGTCGGCGGGGGCGGACGATTTCATCAAGAAGCCGTTTGACATCGGCCGGTTGATTTCGAGGGTTGTCGAGTTGTTGCACGTTTAGCAGTCCGCGGCAGAAGGGAAAAGGCGCCTCGCGGATTGCCGTTCTCGCTTCCGTGACGGTCGGCCGGCTCGGAGTCGGTCCCGCCGGTCCACGGACAATCAGGGCGGGGGGTTAATCGGGGAGGGCGCAAGCCATCATGACGACCGTCGCCGCGCCGGTGATCGAGCCGCACAAGGTCGAGTTGGTATTGAGGCAATTGGACGGCCTGCCGCCGTTGCCATCCATCGTGACAAGGATGCTGTCGTGTTCGGACGATTCGGACGACCGCGGCGAGGACATCGTCGGGCTCATCGAGGGCGACGCATCGCTGTCGGCGCGTTTGATCGCGTTGGCCCGGAGATCGGGGCCGGCGTGGGGGCCGGCGCCGAATGCATTCGCCGAAGCGGTCGCTCGGTTGGGCGTCCACGCCGTGCGAGAAGCGGCCCTGTGCATCAAGGTCATGGAGGTTTTCGGTCCGTCGCCGGAACCCCGCGAGGACGGGGGGCTGGATCGATCCGAATTCTGGAAGTATTGCATCGGGGTGGCCTGTGCGGCGGGTCGCATTGCATCGCAGTCGTCGTCGTCGCTGAGTCCGGGCGAGGCGTTTCGATGCGGTCTGCTTCACGACTTGGGCGTCGTCGCACTGGACCGGGTGATGCCGAAGAGTCTTGCGAGGATCATTCAGCAGTCACGTGATACGTCCCAGGACGCCCACGACGTGGCCCAGTCGCTGTTGGGGGTGGACCACAATGTCGTGGGCCGCCGTCTGGCGACACGGTGGGAACTGCCCCAATCGATCATCGAGTGTATTTGGTTGCACGATCAGGATCCGGAGGCCCTTCCCCCGTCGGTGGCGGCGGGAGGGCACGTTCAGATCGTGCAGCTTGCGTCGGCGTTGGTGCGCGGGCTACGAATCGGGGATTGGCTTCCGCGGGCCGAACGGTCGGCCCAAAGTCTGTCGGCCCAGGATCTGGCGGGCCGGATGGGCCTGGACTCGCAATCACTAGACGAAATCATTGAATGGGTCCGCGATGAGGTCGAGCATAGGGCGCGAATGCTCGGGCTCGACGATCGC
>JAPULF010000265.1 GCA_027295245.1 Planctomycetota bacterium | reverse complement strand
TGGCCAACATCATCAGGGCCTCGGCCGCCTGCAACGGGATCGAGCTGTGGCCGCGTTGAATGATGGTCCTTTCGATCTGCGGATCGCCGTGGATCAGCAGGCCCTCGTAGATGTTGTTCCTGACGATCGTCTTTTTTTCGTTTCGCATGGCGCGTCGCAACAGCTTGACCGCGCTGGGTACGCCGAGGCGACCGATCGCCAACGCGGCATTCGCCCGTACGCGGGCTTTTTTGTTCTGCAGCAGAAATGTGGGCAGTTCTCCCGTGCGACTCTTGTCCCCGCAACGATGCATGGCGTAGATGGCCGCAATGCGTACGTTCGGATTCGCGTCCTCCGCCTTGATTCGATATTCCTCGAGAAACTCCGTTCGCTCGAGCGTGCCGAGGGCCATCAGGGCCGCGAAGGTCACGCCCGTGTGACCGGTGTAGAGGTTTTCCACCATGTAGGTCGGATTCTCGTGCGGGGCCACTTCCTGCAGGGCCTCTAACGTCTGCATCGTGACGATCGGGTCGGAAGAAAACGCCGACTCCCTCAGGAATTGAACCGCCTCCGCACGGAATGATATCTTCTCCTCGATGGGGATAGTTTGCAGCACATTGAGGTTGAGGAGGTTGCACCCGGAACAGAGGCAAATCGCCGCTATGACGGAAGTGCTCCGGGCTCGAATTCCTTTTCGATTGCGAGAGTCAATGATCATCCTTGTCAGCCTCTTGTACGGGTTCTGCGGCCGGTCGCGATCGGAGCCGCCGAATAATCCAATCCAGAATCATGATGAGCGTTAAAACGAGTGCAACTTGCGAAAACCGATCTCCCAGCCGGGAATAGACCGTCATGCGATCGTCCATCCGCAGTTCGGCGATCTTGAAACCGGGAGCCGTCCACGGCGTCGTTCGCCATCGCTCGACCTGCGCGATGCTGTCTTCCACCTTAACGGCCAGCACCCGTGCCCAAGTCGCGGGTTCTTCCTGTCCCTTGTAGGGCAGACCGGCCATTCTGACCTGATCTCGCAGTTTGGCCCACATGAAGGCGAACTCGGCGCCCACGGCGGTCAGTGCCGGACGCAGGTTGTTTGTATTCACCTTGTTGAACATCTGCAAGTTCGATTGGTAGGAACGCCCCTTTTCAATATCTTGCTCGATTCTCTCGGTCAGGTCGCGCAGCTCGCCGAGCGCGGATGTCACAGGCCCGAGTCGTTCGATCTTTTCGTCTGACATCCATACGCGGTGGCGGATGTGGCCGTTCGGATCCAGGAGGGCGCTGGCCCCGGTATTGACGCTCCGGGCCACCGGGATGCGGTTCTCGACGGCCCGGAACACGGCTGTGGAGAGGTGTTGCTCGAGTTCCGCCAAGTGGTGAAACCAGCCGTCGTTGCTGATGCTCAACAGGATGTCGATGTTCTTGCGGTCCCGCGAGTCGTCGTCGCCGATCACGAATGTCCGCGGGATGTAGGGCATGACCTCTTCATAGCAGATCGGAACGCCGGCCCGGAAGACGCGTCCTCCCTCGGATGCCGCCTCCAGCTCGAACACCCGAAACTCGGTGCCGGCGGTCAACGAGTACTCGGTGCCGCTTTTCCCCCAGGGCGTTTGGGAATTGAGCCACTTGTAGAGCGAGTGCATCGAGGTGTACCGAAACGGAACGTATTCTCCGAACAGCACGAGATGGATCTTGTCGTAGCGAGCCGCCGGCCGGTCGCGACCCGGTTTGATCAAAAACGCGGAGTTGAACGCATCGACGCGGTCGGGCGGGATTCCCTGGGGCTTCGATTCGAGACTCGAGGAGCCGACCAGGATTGACACACCCGTCTCAGTGCTGAGTCGTTGTATCCGATCCCGGGCCTCGCGGCTGAATCGTTGGAGTTCGGCGATGTTATGCGGCTGCCAACTCGGGCCGAACCGACGGGCGCGGATCTCTTCCAGCTCTTCCGGCGACGCGTTGATGAACTCGTCGTTGATGTAAGCCGACCAAGCGGTCTCCGGAAGCAGCACGAGGTCCGGTTTGCTTTCCGCGGCCTGTCGCGCCAACTCGAAATAGGTGTCAAGGATGACTCGTGGACTCGTTCTGCCGCGTTGATCGACATACATCGGGAAGTCCGCCTGAACGACTGCGACGGTCGGGCCGCCCCCGTCCATGAAATACTTGTTCGATTTTTGTGCGGCGCCGTAGATCAAGGTCCCCAGAAGGATCAGGCCGGTGGTCAGCGTCCCGATCGGCAAACGGGTCGCGCCTTCCGGGCGCTTGGCCCGCCAGAGCGCGATCGGTTGTATCAGCAGGTCGGTCAGGCAACCGTTGACCATCGCCAGCACGAAGCTCACGCCGTAGGCCCCGGTCAGGTCGCTGATCTGAATCATCATCAGGATCTTGTATTGGCTGTGGGCCAGCAGGACGAACGGGAACCCGAGCGGCGTGATGGACCGGAGATACTCCGTTGCGACCCAGACCACCGGAACGATCAGCGCCAGCGACACGTTGCGCCGCCGGTACATGTGACGAATCGGCCAGGCGGCCAGCGGAAAGAACACCGCGAAGTATGCGCACATTGCGAGGTATCCCGTCACGGTGACCGGTCCCATCCAGTGCAGATTAATCAGAAAGTAGCCCAGCCCCAGAAGGTAGCTCACGAAATAGACGAAGCGGGCCCGCATCATCGTCGCGACGGTGACCAACCAGGGAACCAGGCAGATGAATGCGAGCGGCCACCAATTCGCCGGTGGAAAGATCAGACAACACATGATCAGCGTCAGAGCCGTCAGCAAGACGGCCGGCAAGCGACGCTCGATCCTGACGTGTCCTGCTATGACACGCGAAGGGCCGGCCGCCCCCTGTTTCGCGCTCGACCCGCCGGCCGATCCGCGGTCGGATTCCGCGGGGGTGGTGCGACGCGACGCTGGGTGCTTCCTGGAGTCTTTCCTTGACATTTGCACGGGAGTGTAGCGTCAATTCCCGATCGGCGTCATGAGAACCGGCGCATTTGCCGGCGGCGCGGCTTGCCGAGATTGAAGCAGTCTGCCATCCGGCCTACAATCCGCGTCTCGACCCGATCGAAGGATTCTCCCTAAAAGGAATGCAGTGCCAATTCGCAACGAGCCGCCCGACATGCGTGACGACGATCGGCCGAACGATCCGGCGAGTCCCGGCCGGATCGGCGACCCGCGTATCTTGGAGGGGCCGATTCGGTCGGCCGTCTTCTGGCTCGGCCTGCCCATTCTCGGCGAGCAAATGCTCAATGCCTGCGTGACCTGGAACGACGCTTTCCTGGCCGGTCGGATTTCCGCCGAAGCAACCGGGGCCGTGGGTTTCGCCGGATACATCGGTTGGCTCATGACCATGCTCTTCTGGCTGGTGGGAATCGGGGCCACCGCCATCATTTCACGGGCGATCGGCGCGAAGGATCTATCGGAGGCCCGACGCACGACGAATCAGGCGTTCGTCATGGCCGCCGGCCTGGGGTTGATGGGAACCGTATTCGTGTTCGTGGCCGCCCCGGGATTCGCGTTGCTTCTCAACATGAAGGGGAACGCCGCAACCATTGCAACCGACTACATGCGGATCGACGCGATCGGAATGGTCGGGGCATCGATTTCGTTCGTCATGGCCGCTTGCCTGCGGGGCGCGGGTGACACCCGAACCCCGCTCATCATTCTCGGCGGAGTCAACGTCGTGAACCTGATTCTCAGTTGGCTGCTGACGTTCGGGATCGGCCCGATCGCCTTTGGAATTGGCCCGATCGAAGGAATCGGCGTGAATGGAATCGCCATCGGCACCGCTTGCTCGCGCTGGCTCGGGGCCTTTTGGATCCTGTTCCTGATGGGTCGAAGCTCGCACAGTTTGAGGCTCCAACTCGGGAAGATGCGACCCGAAAGGGGCCTGATCGGGCGGATGCTTCGCGTCGGAGTGCCCGCGGCCGCGGATGGAATGATCACGTTCTCCGGGCACTTCGTCTTCATGACGATCGTCAGCCGGGTTCCCACCGAGTTTCCAGTCGCCGCGGTGTTTGCGGCCCACATCGTCGGAATTCGAATCGAATCGCTGAGCTATCTTCCGGCCAACGCGTACCAATACGCGGCCTCCACGCTGGTCGGGCAAAACCTGGGCGCCCGCCAGCCCGATCGGGCCAGGCGAGCGGCCCACGAGGCCGTGCTCCAGGCGGCGGTGATTCTCACGGGCAGCGGATTACTCTATTTTTTCGGTGCGGAATGGCTTTACCAGCTATTGTCCGAGGATCCGGACGTTTGGAAGTGCGGGGTCCCGGCGCTGACCGCCATGGCGTTTTTCCAACTCGCGTTGGCGCCGCTGATTGTCTATCTCGGGGCGCTTCGCGGGGCCGGCGATACTAGGGTTCCTATGTACTACACGGTTTTCGGGATGGCGGCAGTCCGGTTACCCGTGGCCCTATTCGGCGGCTTCGTTTTGGAATGGGGCCTCCTCGGGGCCTGGCTGGGCATGTTTGCCGACCTGACGATCCGGGCGATATTGGTGGGGAGACGATTTCGGTCCGGCCGTTGGGAGCGGATCAAGGTGTGATTGCAGAACGTGTGCGGGCGGCCCGAAAGG
>JAPULF010000264.1 GCA_027295245.1 Planctomycetota bacterium | reverse complement strand
AATCTGGCGGCGTCAACGTTGTGGCGGAAAATCCATACAATCGCACTTTGCATCTGGTATTGCTGCTTCGTCATCTGGTTTTGGAGATTCGCTCGACGCTATCGTGACGGCTTCGAAGTAGCAATCACGGCCGATGGGTTGATCTTTCGTTTGCCGGGCTTCAAGTGCGACGTGATTCCGTGGGCGAATATTAGCGGCGCGTCGGTAGAAGAAACACCGTGGGACGAACCGCAGATCGCGTCGGTCATGCTCGATAATCCGAAAAAGAAAGTGGAAGTCGGCGGGCGTTGCAACGTGTTTTCGACTCGATCGGATGTGGAGCGATTTGTACGCAAGGTCAACGAACGTATCCAGCCAAAGGCGGCCGATTCTCGATGCGGCGCCGGCTCGGGCGCAACGGACGCCAAGTAACGCGGCTGGCGCTATCGCGGAACAGCCGCATCTTCGATGCCGAGGTTGCGCACCAGAAACGCCCACCGGTCGGCCTGCTCTTCGATAGTCATCCAGGTCGGCTTGCCCGCCCCGTGGCCGGCGCGCGTCTCGATGCGAATGATCACCGGTGCATCGCCCTTGTGAGAGGCTTGCAGGGCCGACGCGAACTTGAAACTGTGCGACGGAACGACGCGGTCGTCGTGATCGCCCGTGGTGATCAGGGTCGCCGGATAGGATGTGCCCTCTCTAATGTTGTGGAGCGGGGAATACGCGTGCAGGGCCTTGAATTGGTCCTCTTTCTCGACGTAGCCGTAGTCGCTTCGCCAGGCGTGGCCGATGGTGAAGTGCTGGAACCGCAACATGTCCAGCACGCCCACCGCGGGCAGGGCCGCCGCGCAGAGATCCGGTCGCTGCGTGATGCACGCCCCGACCAGCAGTCCGCCGTTGCTGCCGCCGCCGATCGCGAGTTTTTCCGTGCGCGTGTACTTGTTGGCGATCAACCACTCGGCCGCCGCGATGAAATCGTCGAAGCAATTCTGCTTTTTCAATAGTTTGCCGGCGTTGTGCCATTCCTTGCCGTATTCGCCTCCTCCGCGGATGTTCGCAACGGCGTGGACGCCGCCCATTTCCATCCACGCCAGCGTGCCGACCCGAAATCGAGGCGTGATGGCGATATCGAATCCGCCGTACCCGTACAGATACGTCGGGTTGTTGCCGTTCAGCTTCAGCCCCTTCTTGTGCGTGATGAACATGGGGATGCGGGTGCCGTCCTTACTCTTGTAGAAGACCTGCTTGGATTCGTAGTCATCCGGGCTAAAGTTCGCCTTCGGCTGGCGAAAGATCGTGCTCTTGCCCGTCGCCATGTCGTAGCGATAGATCGTCGGCGGCCGGGAATAGCTCTGGAATGAATAGAACGTCTCCTTCTCCCGCCGTTTGCCGGCAAACCCACGTGCCGTGCCGATTCCGGGCAGCGTCACGTCGCCCACCTGCTTGCCCTGAAAGTTGAACAGACGGATCAGCGTCTTGGCGTCCTTCAGGTATGAGCACACAAACGTGTCATTGACCAGATCGACCCCGCGCAGCGTTTCCTTGCCCTCCCGAATGACCTCGCGGATCTTGGTGGGGGCGTACGGGCGCGTGTCGACGGCGATGACTCGGCCCCGCGGGGCATCCAGGTCCGTCCGAAACCACAACACCGGCCCGTCGTTGTCGATGAACGCATACTCCGCGTCGAAATCGTCCAACAACTTGACCACTGGCGAGTCCGGTTGCGTCAGGTCCTTGTAGTAAATTCGGTATTTCCGCTCGGTGCCCTTCCACACGGTGATGATCAGAAGACGACCGTCATCCGTGACGTCTCCCCCGAATCCCCAGTCCTTCTCGTCGGGTCGTTCGTAGATGAGTGTGTCGGCGGCCTGCGGCGTGCCCAGCCGATGGTAGTAGAGCTTTTGGAAGTAATTGGCCTGCTCCAGCTTGTCGCCGGTCGGGGCGTCATATCGGCTGTAGAAGAACCCCTTACTGTTGCCCGACCACGAAGCCGTCGAAAACTTCACCCACTCCACGACATCGTCGGTGTCCTTGCCGGTTTCGATGTCGCGCACCCGATAGGTCTGCCAGTCCGATCCGCCGTCCGAGATGCCGTAGGCGATGAACTTGCCGTTCCGGCTGACCGCATACGTGTTCAACGCCCGCGTGCCGTCGTCGGAAAACGTGTTCGGATCCAGCACCGCGCGCGGGCTGCTCTCCAGCGAGTCCATCATGTAAAGGACGCTCTGGTTTTGAAGCCCGTCGTTCTTCTTGAAAAAATACCGCTTGCCCTCCCGCAACGGGATGCCGAACTTGGCATAGTCCCACAGCTCGGTCAGCCGCGACTTGAGGCGCTCGCGCGCGGGAATCTTCTCGAGGTAGCCGAAGGTCACCTTGTTCTGGGCCTCGACCCAGGCCTTGGTCGCCGGCGAGTCCAGGTCTTCCAGCCAGCGGTAGGGATCCTCCACCTTGACGCCGTGGAATTCGTCGATCTGGTTGACTTTCTTGGTATTTGGATATTCGAGCGGCTGGGCGAGCACGGACCCGGCAAAAGCGAACACGAGCGCGACGGCGAGCAAGCGAGCGAACGGCGACTTCATGCGAGAATCCTCCGAAAAGGGCCTTGTTTACAGCGTAATTCGTATCCGATCATGCGGTCGATGTAAAGCGGAGCATGCCCGCAACGACTACGATTCACACGTTCCGCGTTCGCGAGCAATAAACGGGCGGGCTGGATCGATCAAGACCTGATATGATTTCGACGAACGGCGTGTCATACAGGTGAGCCATGAAACTAGCGGACGCAGGGATTCGAGAGCACTTGACATTGGCCCTGGCGGCTTTCGCGGTCCTTTTTGCATGCGACAAACCCGCACGGGCTATTTGTGATGTCGGGCCGGCGGTTCAGGAGAACAAGAAAGAGGTGTTGGCTCCGGCGGGGCCGGACGGCGCCTACCGCGATCGCCTCGGGAACGGCATGTCGGTCTTGCTCTATCCATCGGATACGGCCGATCGAGTCGCGCTCGTGATGCTGTATACGATCGGCGAGGACCATGATCCTGCTCGGAAGAGCGGGCTGTCTCACTTGACCGAGCACTTGTATGTGACGGCCGCCGCGGGCGAGACGCCGGCGCGCACGGCCCGGGACTTCTTGCAGAAATATCCGAATGCCTGGAACGCCAGTACCGGCAGCGATCACTCGGTGTTCGCGACGGTCTTTGGGAGGGATCAGGTCGAGGCGGAATTGAAGGAAGCGGCCGCTCGAATGGGGCGTTTGCGCGTGACAGAAGCCGATCTCAATCGCGAAAAACCCAGGTTGTTGGAGGAGGTCGGCAACATGTTCGGGGCATTTCCGCAGCTTGCGGTTGTGAACCACGCCAGGGAGCGCGTTCGTCCGCTCGGCGACGGGCATCGCAAGGGGGGCCTGCCGGCGCATGTGCAACGCATCACGCTTGAAGACGTCAAGGACTGGTGGTCCAGGCATTACAAGCCCGTGAATGCGACGCTTGTCCTGGCAGGTGCCATCGATCCGAACGAGGCCCGCAAACTGATCGCCCGGCACTTCGCCGCGATTCGGGGCGGCGAGAAGCCGCCCGCGCCGCGGAAGCCCGGCCCGCCCAAGTCGGGCCCCGTCGAAAACGTGCCGATCAATTCCATCATGCCGGGCGTTCAGGCGCAGGCCTGCATCGCGTTCAGGGCTCCGGAACCGGGCAGTAAGCACTATGCCCCGTGCGTGCTCGCGATCAACAGGATGTGGATGCGTTCGGCGATGGGCGGTCGGAGTGTGCGGGTCACGTTCAACCTGCTCGACGATCCCACGTTTATCGCCGTGTCGACTGCCGTGAAGCCGGACGAGTCGCCGAAGGCGGCCGTCGGGCGCCTGCGTTCGTTTGTCGATCAGGCGACTGGCGCGACGCTGGAATCCGTCGAGAAGACGGCGACGAAGAACAATATCGGTGTCATGCTCGGTGCGGCGGACTTTCCCGATTTGATGATCCAACAGAATCTCTACGGGGTCGCCTTTTCCCTCGGGCGGCGCGAACAGCTCGGTTTCGATTCCAAGAAGTTCGCGGAGCGACTGGACGGGCTCACGAGTGAAGACCTGCGAGCGGCCGCCCGGGCGGTTTTCGCACCCGAGCGACAAGCAGCGGTCGTCGTCACGCCCGACACGCCCTGACCACGGCCACACACGCCGATTCGTCTAACCCGCGCGCAATTCGCCTTCCTTCGCGGTGTTTGCGAAAGCGCGATTCCAGACGCCGACCCGGTTTATAACGGCCAGCGGAAACGGGGTGTGGTATGGTTAATGTGTGAACGCTGCGAAAGCCGCGGTCATTCGAGGAAGGAGGATTCAGCCGAGATGCCAAGTCGTGAGCCAACGCTGTATTTGCACGAAGAAATCATGCTGCTGGCGCTCCGCGACGAGAAGGGCACCGTCGAGTTCGGATCGCAATACGCGTATTCCCTCGGAGGCGCGATACTCGCCGAGTTGTTGCAGAGCGGGCGGATTGCGGTCGAAGACGGCAAGAAAAAACTCGTCGATCTGCGGAGCGCCAAGCGGCTCGGCGATCCGGTCATCGACGAGTGCCTCGGGAAGATAGCCGCGGCC
>JAPULF010000263.1 GCA_027295245.1 Planctomycetota bacterium | reverse complement strand
TTGCAGGGTTTCAGCGTGACGCGTTGTCCGATGCTGACGTGGTCCTCGGGCACGTCGGCCGGCGACAAGACCTTGGCGCCTTCGACTTCCGAATTGAGCTGGGCCAATCGGGCCCGAAGCAGATCGCGCTCCTCGATCGCGAATTTGTATTCCGAGTTTTCGCTGAGATCCCCGCGCGCCGCGGCCTCGCCGATGGCCTTGGCGTTCTCGCGCATTTTGACGTTTATCAATTCGTCAATTTCGGCCTGCTTGGATCGGAGACCCGACTCGGTGAAATAGACCACCGATTCATCGCGCCACATGTCGACCTTCTTCTGGACGTACATGTGGGGGAATCGAACGCGCAGGATCTTCAGCATTTCATCCCGCACCGTGTTGCCCAGGCCGTCGGCCCGTTCGATTTGTCGCCGGATTGCCGGAGCCATGGCGTCGGATTGTTGTTTGATACACTCGCGGAATCTGGCATAGGACTTGTGCGAAAGGCCCGCCCGGATCTTGGCCCGCATCTCGTTTTGCGACTGACCGGCCACCTTGCCCTCGGACAAACGGGCCGGGCCGACCAGGGCCATGGTCATGTTGAACAGCTCGAGCAGGCTCGGAATCGGCAGGTCAGTCTTGGTCTCCGGTCCTTTCCACAGCCACATCAGCATGTCCGTGTGACGGCCCGAGTTCGCCACCCCCTGCAACACAATCGCCGGCAGCAACTCACCCCGGCCGACCTTTTCCACCGAACCGACCAGACCGTCGATCAGCGACCCCGGGGCGCAGAGGACGAGCTTGGCGACGTGCTCAGGCCAGGAGTCGGCGAAGACCTGTTCGACGCACTTGATGCCGAGCGACCACAGGCGATTGTCGGGCAGCGACCCGACCAGCGAAATCGGATCGGGCGCTTCCTGAAGCATCCGCAAGGCCATGCCGTGGGCATCGGTCGAAATGGGAAGCCCGTCGGCCGCGACCCGTTCGATCACAAGCGCGGTTGCAAAGGCCGCGCCGGCTTCCTTGTGCTTCAGTTGTAGTGTGATTCGGCCCGCCAGGAACGACTGAACGCGGTCCAGAAAGGTCGGATCGGGTTTGACTTTTCGATGCTTGGTGTTGCGCAGGTATTCCTCCAGGACTTCCAGCCACCCGCGCGGCCCCTTGGCATCGTCCAGGGCGGCCTTGGTGTCCTGTTCGAGCGTCCGCCCGAGTTCTTCGTATATCAGCATCATGGGCGATCGGCCTTCGATCCGAAGGTGCGGCGACTTCTTGACCGCGGTGCGGACCCGCGTCCACCAGGAAGACCAGTCGCCGGCGGCAATGTGCGATGGGACCAGCATGAGTTTCAGGGCGTCGCGATCGATCTGGCTCCCGTGGGCGCGGAGGATTCCGATGACCAGCTCCGCGGGATTCTTCTTGGCCAATTCGGAGATCCGTTCTCGGTCGAGTTGGCTGAGCACACGGAAGTCGTTGTCGTCGACCACGTCGTAGTTATCTATGACCTCTTCGACGGACAGCACGCGTGAACGCCGGGCCGTCTTGATCTCGACTTCGTCGCCTTCAAAATCAGCTTCCAAGATGCGGGCCGCCTCCTCTTCGGTTCGATGGAAGAGGGCGGTGCCGGGCGTGAGCTTGAGGCCGGTGTCCAGAAAGCGAAGCGCCCGCCGAACGGACTTGCCCGACTGGAGCCCGGATCGCGAGATCCACCAATCGAGATCCTTGCGGTCGTCGTGCGTCTGTACGTAGAGCTCCAGGATTTCTTCGCGGAGCTGGTCGCCGTCGGGCAGCCGGAGAAGCAGTCCGCGGCCCAGTTGAAGGGCCTCGCGCGGGCTGTGCTTTTCCTTCATGGTGGAGAGCCACGCCCAACCCATGGTTGCGGCCAGTTCAGCCTGACCCAGTTTCACGGCGAGGTCGATGATCGGTAGCAATCGGGCCGGGTCAACGTCGATCCGTTCGATGACATCCATCCAATCCTTTTCAACGTCCGACCATCGTTTTCGGTTTGCGAGATCAATAAGCCTGTCGTACGGCATGTCCGGTGCGGCTCCTTTAGCAGAAACCCCCTATTGTGGCGCGCAGACTGCGACTTGTCGAGTCCCCAAAAGCGTCGGGAATTGGCGCTGTTTCGGGAACGGTGCGGTGTATGGGGGACGTTCCCCGTCACCGGAACCACACTCTACCACTATCGGAAGGGCCGGTACTGGTACCGTTTGAGAAAAGGGCATGCAAGCGGGGGAGCATCCCCGACGCGTCCTGATGTGCCCCGATGTGCATCGGAACAGGCAATCGGGAGGACCGGCGCGTCCCACCGGTGTGTATCCGTGTCTTGCCAAGGCCGCAGGCCACCCGTCCCGGCCGCGCCGGAAATGTCCCCGGTCGACCCTGTGCGGACGGGTTATTGCGGGAACCGCGTCGCGGCCGGCAATTCCACCCCGATTACTTGGATTTACTGCGCTGGGCGGCGGTGAGCACGTCGTCCAGCCGTTTCTTGAGTTCGTCGAAGAGCTGGTCGATGGGTCGCCTTAATTCCGCCAACCGTTTCTCGCGGACGGCGGCGTCCAAAATCCGCTCGGCCTTGGCAATCCGCGCGGCGTTGCCCGATTCGATCTGCCCGGCCCGGGAAAGCACATCTTTCAGGATTGATTCCGTGGAGGCCGCTTGAGTCTGCGACAAGTCGTGCCGCTCTCCGAACGCTTGCGTGTATTTCACCCACAGATGAAGCGGTCGAGGCGGGGGCCGGCTGTCCTTGGGCTTCCCGTCGTTCGGTGTGTCGCGTTGTCCCGGCCCCGCCGCCCGGCCGTCCGCTTCACCCATCAGACGCTTCGCGTCTCCGGCCCTGCCCGCCCGTTTGGCCTGTTCGGCAAGGTCGGCCCGGTCCCGTAACGACTTTACATCTTCGGTCCGATCTGCCCGGTTTCGTCTTTCGCGACCCCGCCAGCCCCGCCGGTCTTGCCATTTCTTGCGGCCCTTCTTGACTTGCTCCTCCGGCAATAGCTTTTCGATTCGGGCGACCGACGCCTGCCAGTCA